>JBJFHW010000087.1:0-4457 GCA_051893965.1 Acutalibacteraceae bacterium | reverse complement strand
CACCTATAAGAAGCTTGCTTCGACGACTTCCACAAGCTACACAAACAAAAAGCTTACGAGCGGCAAGACCTATTACTTCAAGGTCGTTGCCAACAAGAAAGTCGGAAGCACAACGATTAACTCAGCATACAGTGCGGTTAAATCGGTTAAGGTTAAGTAAAACAACATAAACAACAAAGCAGGGCAATCCAAGCGGAACGCCCTGCTTTTGCTATTCAGTTATAAGTCAAATTTTTTTGATTGATAAAAGTATATACAGTAGAGACAGACACAGTGTTCCTGCCGGAATCTGTTTATAAAAATAGCCATTAAACCCGGTCGCCCAAGGGGGGTGGCGCTGCGGTTTGTGCGCCTTGTAGCACTGTCCCTCGGGCGGCTGGTTTTTGCATTGACTTTCTTCGATTGACGGTTTCACCGTCAATCAGGAAACCCCCGGCGAGGGTTTCCTACGGATAAACAGTCCACCGGACTGTTTATCCTACCTTCCTGCGCTCTTTGAAGCATTGGGATTTCGCCGTCTGCGGACGGCGCCAAGGGCTTCGCCCCTTGACCCTACGAGCTTTTTTGTAAAAAAGCTCGGCAAAAAACTTTACTCCTATAGAACTTTGCCTATAGGAGTAAAAATTTATTAACTTCAAGCACTCTGTTTCCGCCGCGGTGTAATTATAAAGATTATTGCTTTCTGCCACCGCGTCAGCATGCGGGCGGTGCCCGCTTAGCCGCCTACGGAGCCGTCCCAGGTGTCAACCTTGGTGGCTTTCTTTTCTTCTTCGTCAAACCAACGGGTTGTTACGGCTTTGGTTTCGGTGAAGAAACGGAAAGCGTCTTTGCCGAGACAGTGCAGATCGCCGAAGAATGACTTCTTGTGACCGGTGAACGGGAATACGCCGACCGGTACGGGAATACCAACGTTAACGCCGACCATGCCGCCGTCTGTTCTCTTTGTAAATTCTCTTGCATAGTAGCCGTTCTGAGTGAAAATAACGGAACCGTTTGCAAACGGATTTCTGTTCATCAGTGCAAGACCTTCTTCAAAGTCTTTTACTCTCTTGATGCAAAGAACCGGTCCGAAAATTTCCTGGGTGCCGACGGTCATTTCTTCCGTGACATTGTCAAGAATTGTCGGTCCGATATAGTAGCCGTTTTCATAGCCGGGAACAACGGTGTCTCTGCCGTCGAGCACAACGGTTGCGCCCTCTTCAATGCCTTTGTTGATCCAGTCAATAACAGACTTCTTGTGTGAAGCGGAAACAACCGGGCCGAGCGTGGTTTCCGGATCATAGGCAGGACCTACCTTGAGTTCCTGCGCGTATTGCTTGATCAGAGCAACCAGCTTGTCGGCAATGGATTCCTGCGCAACAACAACCGGAAGTGCCATGCAGCGCTCACCTGCGCAGCCGAATGAGGAATTGATGATGCCTCTTGCCGAACGCTCAAGAGCTGCGTCTTCAAGAACAAGAGCATGGTTCTTTGCTTCGCAAAGGCACTGAACACGCTTGCCGTTGGAAGCGGCTGTGCCGTAAACATGCTGACCTACGCTTGTTGAACCGACAAAGGTGATACCTTTGATGTCGGGATGCGTCAGGAAAAGATCTGCTTCCACTCTGCTGCAGGTTACAACATTAACAACGCCCTTGGGGAGTCCGGCTTCTTCAAGAAGCTCTGTCAGACGCATAGCGGTCATCGGCGTCATGGAAGCAAGCTTGAGTACGATTGTGTTACCTGCCGCGATGCAGCACGGAACCATCCAGCCCATCGGAATCATGCCAGGGAAGTTGAACGGAACAATGCCCGCAAAAACGCCGACCGGCTCATAATAAAGCGTGGTGTCATAGCCTTTGGAGGTGTCGCGCATGCTGTCGCCCATCGTCAGCGACGGAGCGCTCAGTGCAAGCTCTACCGGTTCTTTAACTTTAAGTATATCGCCCTTTGATTCGGCAAGGTTTTTGCCGTGCTCGGTTGCACAGATCAAAGCAAGCTCGTCCATATGTTCAATCAGAAGCTCACGGAATTTATAAAGAACCTGTGTTCTTTTCATAACAGGAACATTTGACCATGTTTTGAATGCTTCTTTTGCGCTTGCAATTGCATATTCAACCTCGTCTTTTGTGCAGCAGGGTGTTTGTGCAATTACTTCGCCGGTGCTCGGATTGTGAATATCCATGTACTTTTCTGTTTTTGATTCAAGCCATTCGCCGTTGGCAAAATACTTGAGCTTTTTTATTTCTGCCATATAAACAACTCCTTTATATATTGTTATCTTATCTATTAAGCCACAAAGGGCAAAAAAAATCAATAGTCTGAACGATATTTTTTGCCTTTCGCAAGCATAATTTTTTATTGCTTCTTAAAATATAAAAGTAAACGGCTTTTGAGTGTGATTATGTCAGGTCGCTTTCAGAATTTCGTTTGCCGCTTCTTCAAGCGTTGAAAAAACCTTTCTTCCGGTGTCTGAAAGCCGCTTTTTGCTGTTGTGTCCGCGGCAGACAAGAAAACATTCGCAGCCGATGGCTTCGGCGGTTTCGCTGTCGTGGGTTGTGTCACCGATGAATACCGCTTCGGCGGCGTTGATTTTGTTTGCCGAGAACCACGAAAGGGCAGCTTCGATTTTGCTTGAGCCGTGGAGATTTTTTGTTCCGATAATGCTTTCAAAACAGCTTTCAATGCCGAAAGAAGCAACCTGCTTTTTCAGCACGCTCTCTTTTGTTGCGGAAATGATCACAAGTTTTATGCCGGCGCTTTTCAGTTTTTCAAAAACGGGTACGGCATCGGCGAAAAGACCTGCGCTTTTCAGTGCTTGTGTGTATTCAGCGGTGTATTCGTCGCACAAATCGTCGTAGCTTTCTTTTGTAAAATCAAAACCGCAAAGTACATAAAAGCTTTTTATCGGAAAATCAAAGTTTTCAAGATAAAAATCCCTTGACGGGAGCTTTTTCAGTCCCCGATTTTCAAGCAGACGGTTTTCAATTTCAATGTTGATGCGCAAATCGTCAAGCAGCGTTCCGTTCCAGTCAAACAAAACATATTTATATCTTTGCATAATAAAATCCTTACTTCTCAATTGTTAACTGTTGTTAATAACAATTATATCATAAAAAAAGTTTGCTTACAATTACGGCGAAAAAAAGCAAGATATATTGAAAAATAAAAAAATAAGTGGTATCATAAATAAGCGAAAAAGTGAACAATTTTGACTTAGCAGAAATGGTTTATCACACCTTTGTTCTATGAAAGGAATGACCGGTAAAATGAATGCAGAAGAAATGGTTGTCAAAATGAAAACAGTGGAAATGATCGTTCCCTGTTTCAATGAAAGCGATGTACTGAAAATGTTTTATGAAACAATTACGCCTGTTATGCAGTCGCTTGACGGCTATGATTACAGCTTTATTTTTGTCAACGACGGCAGCAGGGACGGTACGCTTTCCATTATAAAAGAGCTTGCTTCAAAAGACAACAAAGTAAAATACATATCCTTTTCAAGAAATTTCGGCAAGGAAGCCGCCATGCTCGCCGGTCTTAAATACAGCAGTGCCGATTATGTCGGAATTATCGACGCCGATTTGCAGCACAGCCCGGAAATGATTGCGCCGATGCTGGAGGCTCTTGAACAGGAGGACTATGATGTTGCGGCGGCAAAACGAACAGACAGAGAGGGCGAAAGCAAATTCAAGAGCTTTCTTTCCGATAAATTCTATAAAGTTGCAAACAAGCTGACCGAAGTTGAAATTGATCCGGGCGCGCAGGATTTCAGAATTATGAAGCGCAAAGTGGTTGACGCCATTCTTTCTATGACCGAATACAACCGTTTCACAAAGGGTATTTTCAGCTTTGTGGGCTTCAAAACGAAATGGTTTGAGCACAAAAACATTGAGCGCGCCGCCGGCGAAACAAAATGGAACCTGAAAAAGCTGTTCAAATATGCGATTGACGGCATACTCGGCTATTCCAATTCATTTTTGCGTCTGCCGATTTATCTGGGTGTGTTTTTTACCGTTGTCGGCTTTGTGTACGGCCTGATTTCGTATATTCTTTATTATGTTGTTGAAACGTTTTATTTAATTCATCCGATTACTGCCTGCATTTTATTTGTCGGCGGACTTGTTATGCTGAGTGTGGGAATTGTCGGCGAATACATTGCGAGAATCTATAACGAGGTTAAGGGCAGACCGGTGTTTATTGTTGATGAGACGAACATCAGCGGGGAAAAGAGCTGAATTAATTCGGAATGCGGAATTCGGAATGCGGAATTGCGGTCGCGGGCGAACTTGTTTCTTTGATTGAGTTTGCGTCCGCGGCCGTTAGTTTTTTGTGAAGGGGAAAATGTAAATTATATTTGTTTGTGCAGTGGGGAAGTTGGTGCTGAAAAGCGACAAACTGCCACCGGCGCCCGTGCGGCGCAGCCGCACACCTGAAACTGCTTTGCAGTTTCAGGAACAAAACCGCAGGTTTTGTCC
>JBJFHW010000086.1:0-4575 GCA_051893965.1 Acutalibacteraceae bacterium | reverse complement strand
GGTTGCTGTAAATATAATAGAAACCGTTCTGCGATGCAAGCACTTTCACGTCTGCACCCTTTGAAAGATAAAGTACGTGCTCCGAATCTTTGCTCGGACCGCTTCTCATATGAACGCCCTCAGCAGTTATATACGCTGTATAAGAGGTTTTGAGGTATGATGTCGGTTTCTTGACAACTGCATCTGAAATGCCATATTTATCGGTTGTGCCCGTGGTGGCTTTGGTGGTTGAGGCGGACGGTTTTGCGGTTGTGGGAGCCGTTGTTTTCGGCTGTGTTGCCGCTTGGGTTGTTGACGGCGCCGAAGCTTTTGTTGTGCCCGCTGTTGCCGAGGGAAGCGTTGTTGTTCTTGCCGAAGTCGCGCTCTCCGATGTCACAGCCGCCGCACCTGACGCTTTCTGCGTTGTTGTTTCTTTTTCAGTGGTTTTCTTTTCGGTTGTGGTTTCTTTTTGCGTTGTTGTTTCTTTCTCTGTTGTTTCTTTGGTTTCTTTTTCGGTGGTTTCTTCTTCTTTTTTGGTTGTGGGTTCTTCTTTGGTTGTTGTCGGCTCAGCCGCATTGTTCTGTTCGGTTGTCTGAGCGCTTGTGCTCTTTGCCGAACCTGCAACAGGCACACTGAAATTGCCTTTGATAACAGTAACCGCACCGGCAACCACGGCAACAAGAACAACAATCAGAACCGCAACGGCAATGCCGCCCTTTTTGGATTTTGTTTTGGTTATAAGCATTTCGTCAAGTCCGTCGTCCTCTTGTTGCTCGCTGTCATTGTCATTTTCCGGTTCGGGAGCTTCCTGATAGTCCTGATTTTCCTCAGGCTGCTCCTGAAAAGAATACTCCCTTTCGAAAACGGAATCGTCGGAGTCCCCTGCACCCAAATAGACAGAGCTATTCTGTTCGGGTTCGGGTTCAATTTCCGTTTCGTCATCATTTTTCACCGGCTCACCCGATGAAATGTCTTCATAAACGGTTTCGATTTCCTCTTCCGCCTCATCAAGGCTGTCATAGGAAACAGTTTTATCCTCATCTTCTGACGGCGTCTGCGGTGTATCGTCCTTTTCAGAGACATTTTCAATATAATCAAAAGAATCTTCTTGCTTTTCCGGCGCAGGATTTACGCTTTCGGAAGACGGATCGGCATTGTCCAGACTCATAATCATTCCGCAGTTTTCGCAAAAGCCCGAACCGGGTTCAAGCTCATGTCCGCAGTTAGTACACTTCATAATTTTTTCAACTCCTAATTAAGAGCCGAGGCTCTTTTCAGCAAAGCAGTTTTGCCAAACTGATAAAAAATTAAATTCTTATTATTTACATGATAACACATGAAGATTTTGATTTCAAGTGTTTTCACCTTTTTCTGCGCTGTACCTTCATTGAAGAAACAATTTCCTCAAGACGTTTTCGTTTGTCTTCCGGCATTGAATCAACAACCGCATGAACAGCCGAAGAAATCAACTTGCTGTCTTGATTTTTCATGAAACAGTACTTATGAACAAGCAAAAGAAAAAGCCTTTTTGAAGCCTTTTTTACACAAAATTGAACCTGCTCAAAGTTCAGATTTGCACGTATGACAACATCTTTAAAATCTTCCGCGCTTTTAACATGTTCGCTTATGAGCTGCGCCTTTTCGCTGAGATGTTCGCTTTGTTCAATCTGCTTAATCAGTAAACAGAACGCTTCATCGCTCATACGCTGCCCGCTTCGTTTCTGAGGCGTTTTTTCCGGGCTATCATACTCTGCCGAAAACAAATGCTTAACATTTCTGGCGTCTGCAAGGACAATTTCATTTGAAAGCTGACGGACACTTTGAGCGGCATAATTTCGGGTGTTTTCGTCAAGCTCCATGCAGTCAAAAAGCTTGTCTGCCGCTTCGTTTAAAACTGCAAGCACCTGTTCATAGCCTTTTTTTCTGAAAGTGTGTTCGAGCATACCTACATCATAGCCTTGCAGCTGCAGCGAAAACGGGTCTTTGCCGCAAAGGATCAGACCCAAAGATGCCGCAAGAACATAAGAATAAATGTTGATCGGCTTTTCGATATAGGACGGTTTTCCGTCATGATTCCTGTCGGACAAATCATCGGTTTGAACGGTGCAAAGCAGCTGATGTATTTTTTCGGCGTCGAACATTACGCAGAAATTATTTTCATAAACCAGCTGTTCAATTCTCACGCAAACATATTCCGCGCCGCACAAAGGCGGGAGTTTGTTATAAAGCGGATAATCAAAAAGAATCACGCTTTTATGCGCGGCTGTTTTGGAATCGTAATGAGCGAAAAACGCCTTGATTCCCTCGCCTACCGTATCGTTGAAAAAGATATTTTCTGTTTTCAAACGGTTCTTTTTTAAGTATGTATATTTTGCACGGGCGCTGTTGAGCATGGCTGAAATTTCATTCAGACCGTCATAATAGAGCGTTTCGATTTTGCTTTCTTTAACAAGCTTTGCCGCTTCGTCTGCTGTGCGGCACTTTTTCAGCCTGACCGAAATGCAATACATAATTGAATTTGAAATATCTTCGGCTGTTTCAACTTTAACAGACGATGTGCCCTTTTGAGCAATGCCGTAACAAACATCATAAAGAAGCGTCAAAAGCTCTGTTGAAATGCGGTTCATATCATCGTCCGAAAGCAAGCCGCACTGCTGTGCCGCAGTCATCAGGCTTTCAAAATAGCGGTCGCTGTGCAGTGCTGATTGATCGATTGCGGAAAAACTACTCAGTTCATTGCTGTTCATCTTCACTGCCCTCCGATTCTATATTTAAAGCGCTGTTCTGAACACTTGCTTCATCGTCTTGCTCTTCCTCTTTCGGCAAGCCTCTGAAACGCACATCATGAATCAGCTTGTTGATCGCCCAGTCATACAGAAGCGTAACCGAGCCGTGACAAACAGTGTTGAAAGCTTCAAGCATATAATCAATCAGTTCATCATCTTTTATCAGGTCTTCCGTTTCGTTTTTTGTATAGAAAAAAATGTCCAGAAGCTTTCCGATCGTTTTTTCAAAATTATATTTTGATATATAAGGTGACGAACAGAATTTCAGCGTGATTTTTTTTGCGGCGCTTTCGCCGAATTCAATTCTTCCGGTGTCAGCAAGCGCACTTTTACTGCTGTCAACAATATACTTTGCCTTTTCCGGCGTCATTTTGATATGATATTTTTCGGTAACTTCACCCAGAGAAAGAATTTCATCAATTTTCTTTTTTTCAAGAGAAGCCGACGGCTGAAACAAATCCAGTTCAAAATCCATACTCAATCACCTTCCGTAAGAAAACTCAAATACTATATACGATAAGAAGCTTAAAGGAATATAAAAAACATTTTAACACGAAGAGAACAAATCCATGGCAAAAATCATTACCATGGATTTTTCAGCACATTTAAATTATAAGCTTAAAATCAATTTTCAATTTTTGTTGTGCCGGTTGAACCGAAGCCGCCGTCTCCTCTGACCGTTTCGGAAAGCTCCTGACATTCAACAAAATCAGCGGTCACATACGGCATCACAACCAATTGGGCAATGCGTTCGCCCGGTTCGATTGTTCTTGCTTCTGTTCCGTGGTTATGCAAAGCGACCATAATTTCGCCGCGGTAATCGCAGTCGATCACCCCAACCTTATTGGCGGGCGCAAGGTCTCTTTTACATGAAAGACCGCTTCGCGCATAAACAAGACCGACAAGGCCCAAAGGCAGTTCGATGCAGATTCCCGTGTGAACAAACTTTGTTTCACCCGGAAGAATTTGCGTGCTTTCGCTCATACAGGCATATAAGTCCGCACCTGCCGCATAGGCGGAGCCGTATGTCGGCATCACGGCATTTTTGTCAAGCTTTTTGAAATTCACTTTTATTTTATTCATCAATTCTGTCCTCGCTCCATCTGATGATTTTTCCCTCTTTGAGTGATTTCTGAACATCAATGATTCTTTGATTGGACGAGCCCTTAAAGCGCAGGGTTATATCCTTTTTTTCTTCAACAAACTCTCCGTCAACAAGAAAATCAATGCAGTCAAGCATACGCTTTGTGATTGAAAAATCGCAAAGTCTGCCCGAAAGAAGATCCTTGTCAAAGGTATAGCCGCTGTAACACCAGACGTTTTTTTCGGGATATTCCTTTTTCACGCGCTCAAGCACATCGCACAGAACCTTTTGATTCTGCGGCTCGAACGGCTCGCCGCCGAGAAGAGAAAAGCCGGCGATATAATCGTGATTCATATCGGCAATGATTTTGTCTTCAACCTCTTTTGTGAAAGGTTCGCCGTAGTTGAAATCCCACGCTTCGCTGTTAAAGCAGTTTTTGCAGCGATGGGTACAGCCGCTGACAAACAGCGACACCCGGACGCCGGGACCGTTGGCAATATCATAAGGTTTAATTGTGGCGTAGTTCATAACAAACCCCCTTTTTTCAGTGTGGAGTTTGGAGTGTGGAGTTAACTGCTTTTTCAGTCAGCATGCCGATACCCGCACAAACCAAGCTTTTATCCGTATAATCTTTTTTTCTATATTGAAAGCCTCACTGTAAAGTAGTGAGGCTTTACATCTGTTTTTACAGGTGAAGAACTCTTGACTTGATTTCCTTTGTCTTTC
>JBJFHW010000085.1:0-4598 GCA_051893965.1 Acutalibacteraceae bacterium | reverse complement strand
TTATCCGAATCCTCCGTCGGAACAATACATTCGTTTTCGTTTTGGATGATTCCGGCTTCAAGACCTCTGACACGCAGGATGAATTCATCTTTTGAATATCTTTCCTCGTCCCATTTTACCCGGTATCGGGCGGCATCTTTTGCAGAAAGCCTCGCACGGTTTTCGCCGGTTTTTGCGTCTTTTGTTCTCATCGGCGGATACATATAGGTCGTTGCCTTGACATTCAGGCCGAGTTTTTTTGTAAGCGCATAAATCTGCTCAATCCGGTGGCAGTTGTCGGGCGTTATACTGCAATTGATCTTGATCTGCACCGAATGGTTTTTCAGGTTTTCAATATTTTTGATAACCTTTGAAAAAGCGGGAACGCCGCAAAGATTTTTATAGCTTTCATCGTCTGCACCATACAGGGTGACATTCAGCTTATACGGCGGATCTTTTATGAAAAGCTCGGCAATTTCATCGGTGAGAAGTGAACCGTTTGTGTTAACCGAAACCACAAGCCCGAGTTTTTTCAGTCCCGTGTAAATTTCTTTGAAATCGCTTCTTAAAAGCGGCTCTCCGCCGGTCAGCAAAAGAAAAACCGTTCCGGCGTCTCTTGCCTTTCTGCCGAGTTCAAGCCACTCTTCAGCTGAAAGCTCGCCTTTGTCCGTATCACCCTTTTGATGAATATAGCACATTTTGCAGGAAAAATTGCACCTTGAACAAAGCTCAAAAGTACCCGAAATCGGAAGTCCGAGCCGTCTGCCTTTTTCATGAAGCAAAAATGAAATTTCCGGCTCAGCCGAAGCAGGGCGGAAAATTTTCTGTTGTTCATTCAGCTTTTCCAAAGTTCTTCCTCCAATAATCTGACTGCGCCCTCATCGGGCAGGCACGACAAATGATACACTTTTGTTTTTGAAGCAAAGGCGGCAATATCCGCCGCTTTTTCGGCTTTATCTCTGTCTTTTATCTGATAACTCAGCTTTCCGAGTATGCATCGGAAAGCGCTTGCCGGCGGCAAAACAGAAAGAACATTTTTTTGTCCCTGCGAAAGTTCAACAATTGCCGCAACGGGCGCTTCTTCGTTTTCGCTGATGTCAGATGAACCGCAAAAAGGCACACCGCAGGCATAAAGAACGCCGTTTTTGATTTTGATTGCTGCACGGTCACCGTTAATAATTTTTGCATCGGCATATATTTTCCAAAGATTTGCCTGTGTTGATTTTCCGACCTGTTTGTCGGCAGTAAAAAGAATTGCCTTGCCGTTTTTGAGCACAAACGAACAGTGCATAACCGCCGCATCAAAAGAAAGCAGAATATTCGGAAAATCAAGCGCGTCAAGCACCATGGTGTCCCAGACTTTATTGTTTTCAAAGCGGATATATAATCTGAAACCGTCCTTTTCTTCGGCAAGGCAGGAATAATAAACATATTCTTTTTTTGCCGCGTCAAAATAGGAACAATAAGTATATCTGACCGAATCTTTTTCAAAAACGCATTGTCTTTCGGACTGAAAAATCGGTTTTCCGTCCGGCTTCGGCAGTTTTTCTGTAAGAATGATTCTGACATCAATATCGCTTTTTGTTTTCTCGCAGGAGAATTTGAAAAGCATTCCGCTTTTCTGAATCGGTTTTTCACTTTCAATTCTGAGCGTTACTCCTGCAATTTGATAATAGTTAACCGGCATATTCAACAAACACCACTTTACAAGTTTCTTTTTTGAAGTGATTTGCGGGAATCTGTCTTAACTCATCGGCTTTCAGACCGCCGTTTGTGCTTGCGCGGTAGGTGATACCGCCAAGCCAATCCTCACCGTCTGAAATTTTATAATAGATATAAATATTACCGTCTATATCTTTGCCTGATATATTTTTGACATTCATCAGTCCGTCCATAACCGTAATTTCAAGTTCATCCGGGTGAACGGTAGGCTCCGAGCTGAATTCAACGCTTTTGTCTACGCTGACTGTTTCGATTTTATCATTCACAAACGGCTTGGCGCTTGTTTCAAGAACGGTAACTGCGCTGTTATCAAACAGTGTTGTCGCTTCAAAATGATAATCCTCTCCGCCGATAGTCAGCGTAAGCGTTACATACTGAAAATGCTTTCCGGTTGTATTTTTGAGCACAACGGCAAAAACATTTTTCATTTCGCTGTCGCTTCCGTCTTCAACAAACGGTCCGTCATATGCTTTTATTTCAGCAATCTCACAGCCGTTTGAAAGCTCATACGGCAAAGAAAGCGCACTTTGCGACGTATCAGATAAAACATCTGTGGCTTTTTCATTTCCTGCCACTTTAACTGCCGCAAAAACTGCCGCCGCAAGAAGTACAACAACCAAAACCGTAATCAAAACCTTTTTCTTCATTTCTGTCTCCTTAAAGTCAAGGTCTGCCACTCTTTTTTGAGCAAGCAGACCTTAAAATTATGATTCAAAAACATTATTGTCCGCAATAGGAACATGATAACAGATATAGTCTGTTCCTCCCGGCGGAGTTGCTTCACAGTTTATCATTTCTGTCAAAAGCGTCATGCCCCACTGAGGATAATAAATCACACACCCGTTCGGCGCCTGCTGCGAAAGCATCGCACATCCGGCAGAAATATCTGTTGAAAGGCGAAAGCTTTCGAAACTGATTTCAGGTTTCAAATACTTCTTTTTCAAAACAAATTCCTCCAAATTGCGATTAGCTTCTGTATGATGGCGATAAGCTTATCAATGATGTTAAGCTTTTTGACTGTGAGTGTTTGTGTAACAGCTTCGGCACTGTCATTTTCTGCATCGAAGCAAGTGACATTACAGGTTAACTTGCCGACATTCTCCGCCTTAAAGCTGTAGATCCAGACCTTTGTTCCCTGCTGATAAGACATGCTTTCATCATAAACAGTTTCACATTCGGTAACATCGACTCCGTCAACCGTAACAGCCGTGACATCGAGGTCAGTCGTAATTTTTAATACTGCAGTCTGATTTTGCTTGATGCTTGCGTTTTCCCATTCAATGCTTCGGATTCTTTCACAAACGGGAAGCTTTTCAATCTTTAATACCGGTGTTTCAATCGGCTCGCTTTCCGTTCCGTCTTCGTTTGAAAGAATAACCGAGCAAACCTTTTCGCCGTAGCGTTCGGCATTTAAGCTGAAAGTCCAGAGCTTTTGTCCGTTTTCATCAATTTTGCAGTCGGTGACCTTTTCGCCGTCAACCGTAACTGCCGTTACATCAAGATCGGTTCTGATTCTGAGAACTGCGGTGTCAAACTGCTTAACGCTGCTGTTTTCCCATTCAACCGAAACGTTTTGCGGTTCAAAAGCATCATCTGCTGTTTCATCGGAAAGAGCAAATGAACGAAGAGCCATAAGCGCCATTCTCGGCGTTGCACTTGTTACGGCAAGGGAAAGTCCGTTTGCTTCCGAAGTGCTTTCCGGCTCGGAATAGGTCCACTTGAAGTTTGTCAGTGAAATCAAGCTGTCTGAATTGTTTATAATTATGATCGGATATTTTGTTTTATAAATACCCTGCTCTTTCAGCGCTTCATCCCAGACCACAAAGGAAGTCAGTCTTCTGAACATCTCATGTCCGCCGTAAACCGAAACCGTTGTCGGCGTTGTGTAGTTGGAATTCATGCAAAGCAGCGTGCCTGTCGAGTCTCCTGCAACAACTTTCATTCCGAGCTGAAGACTTTCGGGTTCAATTGCTCTGTCGGAGGTTACATGGAATGCGATTGCCTGTCCCTTTGCAAGGTAGAGCTCGTTATTCGGACCGCTTTCAAGATATTTGTCACTTATTCCGGTATTGTCAAGTGAAGAAATACCGTCAATAAATACCGAGCCTTTGGTGTACTGACTTTCATCAAGGTCGTATACGCAATCATAGAAAGTTTCTGCCGAAATAACGGTGTCTCTGATTTCCATATACTGCGGAATATATTCTTTATCCTTGATATAGGCTTCACCGACCACCGAATCCGGATCGGGAGCGGTTCCCGCCGGGTCGTAAATACGGACAGAATCGATATAGACCTTATAAGCGTTGTAATTCTCTCCGGTCTTGTCATAATTCATATCGAATGCCCAGCCGTATTTCGGCGTTATGACAACCTTATAGGTTCCGTAATCAAAATCTCTCGCTCTGATGACGGGGACCTGATACAGTCCGTCTGTTGAAGTCGGATTCGGAACGAACTGGCCTTGCTCTTCATCATAGCTGTAACCGTAATAGGTCTGAACAACATAGTTCTTGATGCGTTTTCCGCTTGAATTATAAACGGCAACCAGCATAGCGCCTGTGTCGGCATTTGTGACAGAGAACAAATCAAAACCTGTTCCGCAGAATGTGAACTGTGCCGTCGGCTCTTTGCCGAGCGAAGCTTCGTCAACAACAACGCTCTTTGCACTGCCTAAGCTGTAAGTTGAAACGCTGTCGGCATAGGCATCGTCGCGGCCGTAAACATTGTTTGCGTCATACTGTGAAAGGCTGAATGTGCCCGGTCTGTCTTCCGCCTGGAACTTATCGGTATAAGTTGTTCCCTCGGTTTGCCATTCATAACCCGGACTGTCGTTAAAGGTTATGAAAGAATCTTCATAATAGATGTTTGTTGCAGGAATAACCGTGACCGTCGTG
>JBJFHW010000084.1:0-4614 GCA_051893965.1 Acutalibacteraceae bacterium | reverse complement strand
ATACGGTTTATACCATTCCTTATTATGCTGTTGTTGCGGAAATTACCGAAGATTACGACGAAAGAACCGACATCAGAGGAACAAGCTCCATGTTCAACACCGTTGCAATTTTCATCGGTAACGCTGTTCCTGCGGTTCTTCCCGGCTTGTTCATTTCAATCGGGCTTAGTGAGCGCCTTGGCTGGACAATGACAGCGCTTGTGCTTGCCGTTGTTTCCATAATTTTTGCCGTTATTGCTTCACTGAGTCTCAGGGGCGTAAAGCTCAAAAAGGCAAATGAAAGTGCAGACGGTCAAAAGGCAAGTATAAAAGATTACATTGAAATTCTCAAAATCAAGCCTTTCAGGTTTTTTGTCATGTTCGTTTTCTTTTTCCTGATTGCTTCTGCAATGATTCAGGCGAATTTTGCCTATCTTGTTGAGGGTAGGCTTGAAATGAGCAGTGACGATATGGTGCTTGTTATCGTTACGCTTGTTGTTGCCATGGGAATTTTCATTCCGATTGTGACAAAGCTTGCGGAAAAAACCGACAGACGCCTTGCAAGCATCGTGTTTGTTTCGCTGATGTTTGTTTCGCTTCTGATTATCAAACTCATCGGTATTGACAACACCGTCATGCTGATTGTTTCGGTTGTTGCCTGCGCTTTGGGCCTTGCTTGCTTCTGGACGGTATTTTATTCCATGGCATATGACCTTGTTGAGGTCGATGAATTTATCAACGGCAAACGCCGTGAAAGCATGATTACGGCGTTTCCGCAGTTCTTCCAGAAATTCGGTGCGGCAATCGGCATGTGGATTGCCGGTCAGGTACTTGATTTCGGCGGCTATGACGGCAGTGCACAAATTCAAAGCGAAAGCGCAAAAAATGCAATTGAAAATATTGCAACCGTCATTCCGTGTATCTTCCTTGTTTTCTCATTGATCGGACTTTTCCTTTATCCGATCACGAAAAAGCGTTTTGAGCTTTTGACCGAAAAGCTTGAAAAGAAGCGTGCCGGCGAAGAAGTTGACACAAAAGGAATTGAAAAATTGATCTAAAGGAGAATAATCATGCTCTGCGTCAAAAATGTAAGCAAAAAATACGGCAAAGTGCTTGCCAATGACAACATCAGCTTCACGGTTTCAGACGGAGAAATTGCCGTTCTTCTGGGACCGAACGGAGCAGGGAAGTCAACCATCATCAAATGTATTGCATCGCTTTTGCGTTTTGACGGCGAAATTACAATCAACTCCTATCCGAATAAATCCCTTGAAGCCAAAAGACTGATCGGCTATGTTCCCGAAATGCCTGCTGTTTATGATATGCTGACAGTGGGTGAGCACCTTGAATTTATGCTTCGTGCCTATAAAATGAAAGATGACGGAACAGCCGACAGACTTCTTGAACGCTTTGAGCTTCTTGATAAAAAAGATAAACTCGGCAAAGAGCTTTCAAAAGGTATGCAGCAAAAGCTTTCCATTTGCTGTGCATTGGTTCACAAGCCGAGAGTCATCATTTTTGACGAGCCGATGGTCGGTCTTGATCCGCACGCAATCAAACAGCTCAAGGATATTTTTATTGAACTGAAAAACGACGGCGCATCCGTTCTGATCAGCACCCATATGCTTGACAGCGTTGAAAATTATTGGGATGTTGCCTATGTTATGAAAGGCGGAAGCTTCTGCGCCGAAAAGCGTGCGCAAAGCGATGACGGAAAAAGTCTTGAAGAGCTGTTTTTTGAAATTACGGAAGGCGGAAAAACGCAATGAGTTCGACGCTTTATCTGATTTCACGAAAAATCAAAAACAGAATCAAAGAAGCTTTTCACCGACCGAGCGAACTGATTTTAATCATTGTCTTTTTGGCTTTGATTGTCTTTACCGTTTTTACGGGGAATATGTCGGAAAGTGCAATTTATGAAAGAAGAAGCATGGACGAATTTTATGCCATTGTGCTTGCTCTTTATGCCATTGTTTTTGTTCTGACAGCCAAAAGCGGTTTTGTCAACGGTGCCTCCATGTTTTCAATGGCTGATGTGAACCTGATTTTCACAAGCCCGAAAAAGCAAACGCGCGTTTTAACTTACGGACTTTTAAGCCAACTCGGAAGATCGCTTTTGCTTGGATTTTTCATTCTGTATCAATATACATGGGCGCACGACAGCTATGGAATCAGCTATCTTGATTTGCTGATTGTTCTTGTCGGCTACGGTGTTACGGTCTTTTTGTCGCAGATGCTTGCGATGCTGATTTATTCTCTGACATCGGGCGATGACAAAAAGAACAACATTTTAAAAGCCGTTTTTTATCTTGTTGTTGCGGCTTTTATTGTATATGTTGCCGTTTGTGCTTATAATTCAAAAGACGGTTTTCTTGCAGGAGCTGTCAGCGCGGCTTCCTCAAAGCTTATGAAATTCTTTCCTGTTGCCGGCTTTGTTCAGCTTGGCGTTGTCGGCGCAGTTTCAAAAAATTTCAGCTTTCTTCTGATTTCGGTTGTTTGCATAGCAGCATTCTGCGCGCTGTATTTCCTTTTAATTTCTCTTATCAACGCCGATTACTATGAAGATGTTCTCAAAGCAACTGAAGTTTCATTTTCCGCGATTACTGCACGCAAAGAGGGAAAAAATGTTGAAAGTGCACCGAGAAATGTTAAAGTCGGAAAAACCGGCTTTACAAAGGGTGAGGGCGCTTCGGTAATTGCTCAGAAACACAAAATTGAAAACCGCAGAAGTAAATTTCTCGTGCTTGATATAACGGCAATCATCATGGCGGTTGTTACGGTTGCTGTCGGCTGGTTCAGTCACGAACTTCTTGCTGCCGTTGTCTGCAATGTTTACACGCTGATTTTCACAATCGGAACGGGACGTTGGGCAAAGGAACTTCACTTGCCTTATGTTTATCTCATTCCCGAACCGCCGTTCAAAAAACTGCTCTATATGCTCAAAGAACAGTTCGCGGCGTTTCTTGCTGAGGGAATCATCACTTTTGTGCCGTTCTATTTTATTTTTTCGCTTTCGGTTTTGGAAACGGCTTCGCTCGTTGCCGTCAGAATCAGTTTTTCATTTATGTTTATCGGCATCAATTTGCTTCTTTCAAGGATTTTCGGCTCATCAGACAACAAAACGCTCGTTGTGTTCTTATATTTCCTTTTGGCAATGGTGTTTTCCATTCCCGGAATTGTCGGCTATATTGTGATGTCGAATTTCTTCATGCTCGGTATGGCGGCTTCGTATCTGACAATGACGGTTTTGAATACGGTTGTCGCTTTAGCTTTGATTTTTGCTTGCCGAAATATTCTTGAATGTGCGGAGTATAATAATAAATAAATACACTTGGCTTTCGTTTTAAAAATTCAGAAAGGAAACAGCCAAAGCGAAATATAAGGCTTTTGTGCTGTGGTTTAAGCTTATGAAAGGAATCATTCTTGCCGGCGGAAGCGGCACAAGGCTATATCCGATCACCATGGTAACGTCAAAACAGCTTTTGCCTGTTTATGATAAACCGATGATTTATTATCCGTTGTCAACCTTAATGATGGCGGGAATACGCGATATACTGATTATTTCAACGCCCGAAGATTTGCCCGCCTTTGAGCGCTTGCTTGGCGACGGAAGCAGCTTCGGCATCAGTCTATCCTATGCGGTTCAGCCGTCGCCCGACGGACTTGCACAGGCATTTTTAATTGGCGAAGAGTTCATTGGCTGTGATGCCTGCGCAATGATTCTGGGCGATAACATCTTTTACGGAAACGGTCTTGGCAAAATTTTAAAACAGGCGGCAAGTGATGCAGAAAACGGAATTTCAACAATTTTCGGCTATTATGTTGATGACCCGGAGCGATTCGGCGTTGTTGAGTTTGATGAAAATGAAAAGGTCATTTCCATTGAAGAAAAGCCGAAAAATCCGAAGTCAAACTATTGTGTCACCGGTCTTTATTTTTACGCCGCAGGTGTCAGCGAAAAAGCAAAAAAAGTAAAGCCCTCCGCAAGGGGAGAGCTTGAAATCACCGATCTGAATCTGCTTTATTTAAAAGAAAAAACGCTCAGCGTTAAACTGCTCGGCAGAGGCTTTGCATGGCTTGACACCGGAACGGTTGAAAGCCTCAACGAAGCGGCAAATTTCGTCAAAATTGTTGAAGGCAGACAGTCTATTATGATTTCCGCACCGGAAGAAATTGCATTTAAAAACGGCTGGACAGATAAGAACATCTTACTGACACAAGCCGAAAAATACGGAAAATCTCCCTATGGCGCACATCTGAAAAATGTTGCCGAGGGTAAGTATAAATACTGAAATTTTTAAAGTGATAAAGTTAAAGTGCTGCGTTGATTTTTTGACGCAGCACTTTTACATTTTGTTATCCGATTCTTTTGCCGTTTTTGATTTTTGCGGTCATACCGCCGAGCTTTGCAAAGCCGGTGACGGTGTCGCCTTTAAAGGTTGCCTGAACGGTGATTACCTTGCCGGGCATTGCGGAAATTTCTCCTTTTCCGCGAAGCGTATCCGTGCCGACCTCTTCAATGTCGTAATATTTCACCTTAACATTTTTGAACTTTTCGGGCAGATCATAAATGAATTCATATTGACCGTTGTTATCTTTAATTTCAATAACACCTGTAATATTAAACATAAGGTC
>JBJFHW010000083.1:0-4635 GCA_051893965.1 Acutalibacteraceae bacterium | reverse complement strand
GCTATTCCTGCCCGGATTGGCTGATACATAAATGGACGCATGAATACGGAAAAGAAAACACCGAAGAACTTTTGAAAGCATCTGTCACAAAGGCGGAAACAATTATCAGAGTAAACACGCTCAGAACCGATGAAGCAACACTCAAAAACATTCTTACCGAGCAGGGCGTTGCATGTGAAAGCGGCACCGTTGAAAACTCGCTTAAAATTTCACTTTCAGGAAAAGAACTTTCCCGTTTGCCTGCATTTTGTGACGGACTTTTTCATGTTCAGGATACCGCTTCTCAGCTTTGTGCGGTTGCACTCGGCGCAAAAAGCGGTGAAACCGTTTTTGATTTGTGCGCCGCTCCCGGCGGTAAAAGCTTCACAATCGCGCAAAATATGAATAACAGCGGCAAAGTTCTTTCGTTTGATTTATATCAGCACAGAGCCGAACTGATTGCAAAAGGCGCAAAACGTCTGGGTATTGATATCATAACGGCTCAAACCGGCGACGCTTCGGAATATAATGAACAAATCGGACTTGCCGATAAAGTGCTATGCGATGTTCCGTGTTCGGGTCTCGGAATCATCAGAAGAAAGCCGGAAATCAAATATAAAACGCAGGAAAGTCTCGGCGAACTTCCCGATATACAGCTTAAAATTCTGAAAAACGGCGCTCAGTATGTAAAAAAAGGCGGCAGACTGGTTTATTCAACCTGTACGCTGAGCAAAGCGGAAAACGAAGAAGTCTGCCTTGCATTTTTAAAAGATAACAGTGATTTTTACCCGGTAAAGCCGCTTGAAAAAATAAGCGATGAAAATTTTGTAACACTCATGCCGCACACAAACAACAGCGACGGATTTTTTGTTGCGGCGTTTGAAAGAAAAAAGGAAGAATGAAAATGTCGGCGGATATAATAGATATCAGGTCAATGAGCCTCAGGCAGCTTCAGGAAGAAATGGAAAAGCTCGGCGAAAAAAAGTTTGTTGCCGCGCAGATTTTTTCATGGCTTCATAAGCACGGCGCAAAATCATTTGATGAAATGACCAATATTTCCAAAAATTTGCGCGAAAAACTTAAAAAAAATTATGACTTTTACGATTGCACTATTGAAAAAAAATTGATTTCAGTGTATGATGAAACGGTTAAGTATTTGTTTAAACTTCATGACGGAGAGTTTATTGAATCTGTTGTGATGAAATATAAATACGGATATACCATCTGCGTTTCAAGTCAGGTCGGCTGCAAAATGGGCTGCCGCTTCTGCGCTTCGGGAATTGCAGGCTTTGTCAGAAATCTGCTCCCGAGTGAAATTCTTTCTCAGGTCTATACGGCGCAAAGAGATTTGAATATACGAATTTCCCATATTGTTATGATGGGCGTTGGCGAGCCGCTTGATAATTTTGAAAACGTGATGAAATTTCTGTCGCTTGTTACGGACGAAAACGGCTTGAATCTGAGCATGAGAAACATTTCGCTTTCAACCTGCGGCGTGGTCGGCGGAATTTATAAGCTGCTTGAAAAAAAGCTTCAGCTTACGCTTTCCGTTTCGCTTCACGCTCCGAATGATGAGATCCGAAACCGCACAATGCCGGTCAATCAGAAATGGAATATCGAAACTTTACTCAAAGCCTGCCGCGATTATACAAAAGCAACTTCGAGAAGAATTTCTTTTGAATACGCAATGATCAGCGGCGTCAACGACAGCGATGACTGCGCAAAAGAACTTGCTTCAAGGCTCAGAGGTATGCTTTGTCATGTGAATCTGATTCCGGTCAACAGTGTGGAAGAAAGGTCATATAAGAGAAGCGATGACGAAAGGATTCGTTCATTTATAAAAATACTTGAAAAAAATTCAATTAATGTAACTGTCAGACGAACGCTCGGCAGTGACATCAATGCCTCGTGCGGTCAGCTTCGAAGAGGTCAGAGCAATAAACCTTCGGATACGAACGAATGACCAAAGGCAAACAGCGTTAAAAATGTAGAAAGGAAACGGTACGGGCACGGCAAAAAGGGTTTAACAACTTTTTGAGCGATATTCTGTATTGCATGGCGATTTTTATGAAAAGTGTTGGTTGTTCCGACATCGGAAAAAAACGAAAACAAAACGAAGATTCATTCCGCTTCGGAAAGTTTGACGACTCAGTTGTCTGGGCTGTTGTCTGCGACGGAATGGGCGGTGCAACCGGCGGTCAGATTGCAAGCTCTGTTGCCGCCGACATCATCAGCAAAAAAATTGAAAAATGCTATAACAAGCTGATGAATGAAAAATCGCTTGAAAACCTGCTTTTGTCTGCTGTGACGGCAGCAAACGTAATTGTTTTTGACAAATCCGTTGAAGATCCGTCTCTTTCCGGAATGGGGACAACGGTTGTTGCCTGCATTTCAAAAGATAATTATGTCTGCATTGCCCATGTCGGCGACAGCAGAGCCTATCTTTTAAAGCAAGATTCCATTGAGCAGATTACAAAAGACCATTCTCTTGTTCAGGAAATGCTCGACAACGGTCAGATTACAAAAGAAGAGTTCATAAATCACCCGAATAAGAATATAATTACAAGGGCGTTAGGCGTCGGCGAAAAGGTTGAAATTGATTTTAACCACCTTACACTTGAAGAAGATGACACGCTTTTAATCTGCACCGACGGACTGAGCGGCAGTGTCAGTGACGAGCAAATACTGAAAATATATCAGACATCTGCGTTTGAAAATCTCGCTTCAAATTACATAGAAGCTGCAAACAACAACGGCGGACCGGACAACATCACGGTTGTTGCCTTGAAATGTGAAAACGAATAACGGGGTTTATTCCGATTTACTTGCAGTTGTTTTCTTTTATGACGTTTAGGAGTTGAATATATGGAAAATTATGTTGGAAAAAGACTTGACGGAAGATATGAAATTATCGAAATAATCGGCGTCGGCGGCATGGCTGTTGTTTATAAGGCGTTTGATAACATCGACAAAAGGATCGTAGCCGTTAAAATTTTAAAAGACGAATACATAGCAAACGAGGACTTTCGCCGCAGATTCAAAAACGAATCAAAGGCGATAGCGGTTTTGTCTCACCCGAACATCGTGAAGGTTTTCGATGTCAGCTATGGTGATTTGCTTCAGTATATCGTCATGGAATATGTTGACGGCATCACCCTGAAAGAATATATTGAGCAGCAGGGTGTTGTTGACACAAGGGAAGCGATTTATTTTGTAACCCAGATTCTGCGCGCTCTTCAGCATGCGCATGACAAAGGAATTGTTCACCGCGACATCAAGCCGCAGAACATCATGCTCATCTCCGACGGAACCATCAAAGTCACCGATTTCGGAATTGCAAGAATGAGCCGAAGCGAAACCAAAACAATGACCGGTGAAGCAATCGGTTCTGTTCATTATATCAGTCCCGAACAGGTCAAGGGCAGCATTACCGATGCCAGAACCGATATTTATTCGGTCGGTGTTGTACTTTACGAAATGCTCACAGGCAAATTGCCGTTTGAATCGGATAATACCGCGCAGCTGATTCTGATGCAGATTCAAAAAAATCCGGTTATGCCGCGTGAAATCAATCCGGACATTCCTGTCGGTCTTGAACAGATTATCATAAGAGCCATGCAGAAAAATCAGAACGACCGCTATCAGTCTGCTTCTGAGATGCTCATGGATATTGAAAAATATAAGCGTAACCCGAATATCAAATTTGACTATTCCTATTTTGTTGACAAACAGCCCACAAAATATATTGATACCGAGCCCGATTCTGCTTTAGCAAAGCCAATACCGGCTGTTAAGAATGATGAGTCCGATCTTTTTGATGATTCCGGCGAGGAATACGAAACAGAATCCAAATCAACCAAAAGGACAATCGGAATTCTTGTCGGCGTTCTTGCAGCGTTGATTATTGCAGCCGTTGTGATTGTTGCGGTGTTTATGCCGTCGAAAAACAAGATTGATGTTCCGCAGCTTGTCGGTTTAAATTATACAAATGATGTTATGAATAATGATGATTATTCCATGTTCAGCTTTGATGTGAAAACCGACACCGAAAGCGATAAAGATGCAGGAACCATTCTTGAGCAATCTCCGTCAACAGGAAAAATCGAACAGGGCGGAACAATCACGCTCACAATTGCATCAAACGGTTCTCAGACGGAAGTTCCCGATGTATACGGTTATGAATATGCCTCTGCGGAAGCAATGCTGAAAAGCCGTAACTTCTCGGTCAGTGTTGTGAAAGAAGCAAATTCAAGCGTAGCTCTCGGCGAAGTTATCCGAACATCGCCCGCAAGAGGTGAAATGGCAGAAAACGGTTCAGTCGTTACGGTTTATGTTTCTTCAACTGCCGAAGCTGTTGATGTTCCGAATGTTATTGATATGACAGTTGAACAGGCAAGAAAAGCCCTTGAAGAAAAAGGCCTTGAAATGGAAGAAGAAAGACGCAACAGCACCGAAGAAGAAGGTAAGGTTATCGGTCAGGAGCATCTCGGTGAACAGGTTGAAGCCGGAACAACAATCAAAGTTTATGTAAGCAACGGCAAGGTTCAGGAAGAAACAACAACCGAAGCCGAAACAACAACGCAGGCTCCGACAACAAAGGAAGAAACAACAACCCAAAAGCCTTCTCAGACAACAACCACAACGCAAAAGGCAACA
>JBJFHW010000082.1:0-4650 GCA_051893965.1 Acutalibacteraceae bacterium | reverse complement strand
CGACATCCTGCTTCATTCCCTCGCGCAGAAGTGTAAGGCACTGCTCCGCGCTGTCAGGAATATTCCATTGTTGCGGAAAACGCTGTGATTGAAACGGGCGCGCATGTCGGCGAAAGCCCGGAGGAAATTAAAAATCTTGATGACTGGGGCATTGCCGTTGTCGGAGAAAAAGTGAAAATCGGCAAAGGCGCCTTTGTTGCCGCAAAAGCAATGGTTGATGAAGATGTGAAAGGAGATGCCGAACAATGAGAGCTTCCAATGTACTCGGAATTATTTATTCAAACGCATATGACGACAATCTCAGCGAGCTGACAAGCGTCAGAACAATGGGTTCTGTGCCTTTTGCAGGAAGATACAGATTAATTGACTTCATTCTTTCCGATATGGTTAACTGCGGAATTAATAAAGTCGGCATCAGCACAAAAAGCAACTATCAGTCCCTGATGGATCATCTCGGCCCCGGAAAACCGTGGGATCTTTCAAGAAAGCGCGAGGGTATGACCATTCTGCCTCCGTTCGGTCTTCTCGGAAGCAGCGGCGGAATGTATAAAAGCAGAATTGAAGCGCTCGAAAGCATTATGAATTATATTTCAAGGAGCAATAAGGATTACATTGTTTTTGCCGACTGCAATGTTATATGCAATCTGGATTACGGCGAAATAATTGATAAGCATATCGAAAGCGGCGCTGACATAACTATTGCCTATAAGCGCGGAATCAGACCGAACCTCGGTGATCTGATGTCGTTTGAATTTGACGGCGACAGAATTGTTAAGGTTGAAACTGCCGGTTCCAAGCAGGAAGCGGTTGATTATTCGCTTAATATTATTGTCATTAAGAGAATTTTGCTCGAAAGACTGGTTGACAGTGCGGTTTCAATGGGGTATACAAGCTTTGAAAGAGACATCATTGCAAAAAATGTTTCTTCGCTTTATATCAGAGGACACAAGGTTGATGAATACGCCAAAACGATTGACGGTTTGCAAAGCTATTATGACATCAGCATGGGTCTCATCGGCGGCGAATACAAACAGCTGTTCAACCGTGAAAGACCGATTTATACAAAGGTTCGTGATGACGTGCCGGTTATTTACGGCGTTTGTTCAAAAGCGGCAAACTCCCTGATTGCAGACGGCTGCATCATCAAGGGTACGGTTAAAAACTGTATTTTATTCAGAGGCGTTTATGTTGCCGAGGGTGCCGTTGTTGAAAATTCAATCATTATGCAGGATTCCTATATTAGCTCCGGCTCGGTGATCAATCACGCGATTCTTGACAAGGAAGTTGTTGTAAAACCCAACAGAGAACTGTCGGGCGCTGCAACATATCCGCTTTATATCGGAAAGAACATCACAGTTTGATTTTGGATTACACCACCTGTATAAACAGAAAAACACATTATGAAAGAGAAGTGATTAATAAATGAAAGTTTTATTTGTTTCAAGCGAAGCTCAGCCCTTTATGGCGAGCGGCGGACTCGGAGATGTTGCAGGCTCACTGCCTCATGCGCTCAGAAGAAGACTGATCGGCTGCCGCGTTGTTATGCCTCTTTATGACACCATTAGGCAGGAACTGAAAGACATAATGACGTTCATCACAAGCATTTCCGTTCCTGTTGCATGGAGACGCCAGTACTGCGGCATTTTCCAGGCAAAATATAACGGAGTCATTTATTATTTCATTGACAATCAGTATTATTTTAAGCGCGATACGATTTACGGTCATTTTGACGATGCGGAAAGGTTCACTTTCTTTTCAAGAGCCGTGCTTGAAATTTTGCCGCACATTGATTTTCGTCCGGACATTATTCACTGCAACGACTGGCAAAGCGCGCTGACCCCTGTTTTTTATTCAACCATGTATTCAAAAGATCCGTGGTATCAGGGAATCAAAACGGTGTTCACAATACACAATATTCAATATCAGGGAACATACGGAATGGATCTGATCGGCGATGTAATCGGACTGAAACCGGAAGACTCCAACATTCTTGAATATGACGGAGATGTGAACTTTATGAAAGGCGCAATTGAGTGTGCCGATAAGGTTACAACGGTTTCGCCGTCTTATGCAAATGAGATTCTTGACCCATGGTACAGTCACGGACTTGACACCATTTTGCGTCAGAGACAATGGAAGCTTCAGGGCATACTCAACGGAATTGACACCGACAGCTATAATCCCGAAACAGACGAATCCATTGAGGCAAACTATAACAGAGAAACCGTTTTTGAGGGAAAGAAGATCAACAAGGCAAAGCTTCAGGAAAATGTCGGACTTCCCGTAAGAGCCGATGTACCTGTTATCGGCCTTGTCAGCAGACTTGTTTCGCATAAAGGTCTTGACCTTGTGAAGAGAATTTTTGATGAATTCCTTTCAACAACCGATGTTCAGGTTGTGGTACTCGGTTCGGGCGACTGGCAGTATGAAAATTATTTCAGAGAGCTCGCCAACAGATTCCCGGGCAAAATTGCCGTAAGAATCGGTTTTGTTCCGGCACTTGCAAGAAAGATTTATGCCGGTTCGGATATATTCCTCATGCCGTCCAAGAGCGAACCGTGCGGACTTTCGCAGATGGTTGCACTCAGATACGGTACGGTTCCCGTTGTCAGAGAAACCGGCGGACTTCGCGACAGTATTCAGGACAGCGGCGACGGAATCGGCAACGGTTTCACATTCAAGAGCTACAATGCACATGATATGCTCGGAGCGATTCACAGAGCGCTGGGTGCTTATTGGAACAAAGAATATTGGCCGACGCTTGTTGAGCGTGCCATGGATTGTGATTTCAGCTGGGGCAAGAGCGCCAATGAATATATTAAGATGTATAAGCAAATTTTGAAAGACGGCTGAAATTAAATCAAGCAGAAATAGTAATCCCCTCGGTTTTGCCGAGGGGATTGTTGTATCAGGTTTTGTTATTTTACATTTTTGTATGTAAGCTTATATGACGGACCTGTATAAATTTTTGCATTTTTAACGCCGGAGTTTTTAAGCTCGGTTTTGAGACTCTTTGCAACGGTGGTGTTCTTGACAATGAACTTGATACCGTCCGGAGTGTCATAAAACACCTTTTTACCTTTTATATCGGGTGCTGATTTTGTGCCTGTGAATGTTATAGATGTAAGATTTGAACAGCCGAGGAACGCTTTGCTTTCAATAACGTTTATTTTTGAAGAAAGCCTGATGCTCGAAAGGCTTTTGCAATAAGCAAATGCAGCTTCGCTAATATTGGATATTCTCCCGGAATTGACAATTGTATTGAGTTTTGTGCAGCTTTTGAATGCTCTGTTGCCAACAAATACGGTAGCACTTGCCGGAAGAACAACCGTTTCAAGAGAAGTGCAGCCGTTGAACAAATTGTCGGGCAAATAAACGGTGTCCTTACGGTTTTCAAAAACAACGGTTTTAAGATTTTTACAGTTGCTGAAAGTGCCGTAGATGCTGGAACCGTCTTCGCCATAGCTATCTAATATAGTTTTTGACGGTATGGTAATGCTTCTGAGATCGGTTCCTGTAAAAGCGCCGTGGCCGATTTTTTTGAGTGTTTCAGGAAGATAAAATGACTTAATTTTTGAACAGTTGTAGAAAGCATAGTCGCCGATTGAAACAATATCACCTTCAATGGTGACCGTATGTAAATTTGTGCAATCACGGAAAGAAAAATCCGGAATTTTTGTTATTTTTTCAGGAATATTGATTTCTTCAAGTTGTTTTAAGCCTAAAAAAACATAACTTCCAATGTATTCCAGATCTTTCGGAAGTTTTATCGACTTGATGTTTAACAAGCCTCGGAAAGCTCCGGTTCCTATATATTTAATGCTGTCGGGAATGGTTATTTCTTTTACATTCGGATATAACATTCTGGGACTGACATCATCCTCCGCCTCTATGCGAGTAACCGGAATGCCGTCGATTTCACTGACAATATTAATTTCAGTCATTTTTTCTCTGATTGCTTTAGTAGCACCGAATGCAATGACCGAATAATATTTTTTATTTTTTGAATCAGTAGTCCAAGAATATACAACATTGTCAATGATTGTGTATTCAGATTCATCATAAGTATCGCCAAGGTCAGATAAAGCCGCCAAGGATGTTACGGTGGTCAATGAGATGATCAGTATAAGCATCGGTAAAAGAATTTTAGTTAAGATTTGCCTCTTTTTCATAAAATTATCTCCTTTCGGTTAGTTCAAAGTGAATTGCTGACCGTTGTCATGAGTGAGTTTATATACACTGTCAACATATGTTGGCTTATTAGGATCTTCACAATTATTATAGTCAGTTGTGCGCTTAACATTACAGCTGAAGAGCATATCTCCGTCATGAGTAAATGCAATCGATTCAAATTCGAATGATTGGAAAATATTGTATTCGTTACCGTTATATGTATATGTTTCGTTGGCTTTGTTTACATTGATTTTATTTTCCTCCTCACTATGTTTAAATACAAAAAGATGAATGCTGTATGGGATTTTCTGCAAGTTGAATTTTTTAACACAGCAGTGAAAAAACAGCACACCTCCTTTCGTAGGAATTATAGCACAGATAAATTATTTGTCAATAGAAATATTTTGTTATTAAAAAATTTTAATAAGAATTCCCCAAAAAAATAATTAAAATCCCACAAATAAACCAAAGAAGAAA
>JBJFHW010000081.1:0-4667 GCA_051893965.1 Acutalibacteraceae bacterium | reverse complement strand
GATCCCAGTCATACCGGAAACAGACGGGATATACGGTAAGCAGACAGAAAACGCGGTAAAAGCATTTCAGCAGATTTTTAACCTTGAGCCCGACGGCATTGTCGGCGAAGCGACATGGTACACCATTAAACGAATTTACAACGCTGTCAAACGCCTTTCGGAGCTTTATTCCGAGGGAATTACCATCAGTGAGGCTCAGCGTGAATATCCGTATCAGCTGCAAAAAGGCTCAACAGGCGTTTATGTCCGCATTATTCAATATTTTCTTGATTTCATATCCTATTTTAATTCCTCGCTTCCTCACTTGAAGTATGACGGAATTTTCGGCTCGCAAACCGAGCAGGCAGTTAAAATTTTTCAGCAGGAAAACGGTCTGCCTGTAACCGGAATTGTTGACAGAGCAACATGGAATGAAATTCTCAATGAATATGATAATATTCTTAAGTCGCTTCCGTATGAGTTTCAATCTTATTCCGCATTTCTGTTTCCCGGATATACCCTTGTCGAAGGTGCAGAAGGGAAAGCTGTTGAACAGCTTCAGACATTCTTGCAGGTAATTTCGCAGAATTTAAGCTCTGTTCCTTATGTTGCTGTTGACGGTATATACGGTCCGCAAACGGAAAACGCCGTAAAAGTTATACAAGGTCTCTACGGAATTCCGCAAACAGGAGATGTCGGACCTTTAACATGGAACGCAATTGTTGAACTTTACAATGATTTTCGAACATTTTAGCCTTGCATAAAACAGTTTCTTTTACCAATAATATTTGTATCATGAAACATTGGAAAGGAAACGGATTAAAGCTGAATATTGATTGTTGAAAAACTGAACTTTACTCCGTGAGAAAAAGCATGAGTGATTTTGACAAACCGTATGAAGATAATCTTGTCATGGTCAACCGAAAGCTTCGCGTTGACGAAAGCTTTGACATGCTTGTTAAACGCATTAAAATTGCAGACAAAAAAGTAACATTTTATTGCATTGACGGCTTTGTTAAAGATGAAATGTTTGAAAAAATGCTTGAATATTTAAGCAAGCTTACCGATAAAGACTTAAAAAATATTTCTGATGCAGATGATTTTCTGAACAGTAATATAACCTATATTGAATCGAGCACGGAAGAAAGCATCGATCAGTTTGCAACCTTTGTTTTATCCGGGGCAATCGGAATGATTGTTGAAGGCTTCACAAAGGCGATTATTATTGATTCACGAACATATCCCGCCAGAGATGTTCAGGAACCTGAATCCGATAAAGTGCTCAGGGGTTCACATGAAGGCTTTGTTGAAACGGTGATTTTCAACACGGCGTTGATAAGGCGAAAAATCAGAAATCCGCTTTTAACCTTAAAATCAATGCAAATTGGCAGTGAATCCAAAACGGATATTATCATTTGCTATCTTGAAAGCACTGTTAACAGAAAACAACTGGACGCTGTTATGAAAAAGCTCAACAGCATTGAAGTAAAAAGCCTGACAATGGGGCAGGAAAGTTTAAGAGAATGTCTATTGCCGTATCAGCCTTGGAATCCGTTTCCAAAGGTCAGATATACCGAAAGACCGGACACTGCCGCTGCGTGCATTTATGACGGCAACGTAATCATTCTTGCTGACGGTTCACCGTCGGCAATGATCATTCCGACAGGTATTTTCGATTTTGTTCAGGATATCAACGACTATTATTTTCCTCCTATGGTCGGTACTTTTCTCCGATATGTAAGAGCCGTTGTGTTCGGTCTTTCCCTTTTGCTTGTTCCGTCATGGTATCTTGTAACGCTTTATGCAGAAAGAGTTCCGGATTCATGCAGATTTATCCTTATTAACGAACCAAACGGGGTACCGTTAATACTACAGCTTTTGATTGTTGAATTTGTAATTGATACGTTGCGTCTTGCTTCCCTGAATACCCCAAGTTCACTGAGCAATTCTTTCAGTGTTGTCGGTGCGTTGGTTTTGGGGGAATTTGCCGTAGCTTCCGGCATCTTTGTTTCGGAAGTCGTTTTGTTTATGGCTTTTGCGGCAATTTCTAATTTCACCCAGCCAAGCTATGAATTAGGGTATGCAATCAAAGTGTTTCGCGTTATAATTCTGATACTAACAGCTATTTTCCATTTTTGGGGATATATTGCAGGTGTTGCACTTGCTGTTCTTGTTGTTTGCACAACAAAAACAGTCAGCGGATATACCTATCTTTATCCGCTGTTCCCGTTCGATGCAAAGGCACTGGGAAGCCTGTTAATCAGAAAAAGCATTAAAGCCTCCTATAAAAAGCAATAAAAACAAATCACTGCATTCGCTTATACAGTAGCTTGCAGTGATTTGTTTTTATACCGGTTCAATAATTATAAAATGGTTTTATAAATAAGAGGTTTTTCTTTCGGCTTTTCCTGAGAAAAATCAATTGCAGAAATGAACAGCTTTTCAGCTTGTTCCATGGTTTTTTCATTATTTGTAAACAGTCTTGCAATTATATCGCCGCTTTTTACATAATCGCCTGTTTTTTTGCAAAGGATAATTCCGGCTGTATAATCAATTTTATCCTCTTTGTTAACACGTCCTGCACCGAGAATAACGCTGCAAATTCCGATTTTTTCGGTATCGGTATGATTTATATATCCTGTCTTTTTTGAAACAACACAGCGTTCAAATCTTGCCTTCGGCAGCTTGTCGGTGTCTTCAATCATTGAAATATCGCCGCCTTGCGCTTTCACAAACTCAAGGAATTTTTTATATGCACTTTGATCTTCAAGCGCTTTTTCGACACTTTTTTTCGATGTTTCATATGAAACATTCATTGCAAGCATAACCATATTGGCGGCAAGTTCAGCACTTACTTTATATAAATCGTTCTTAATTTCACCTTTAAGAACCTTAACGGCTTCTTCAATTTCAAGCGTGTTTCCGATATGCGTACCGAGCGGAGTATCCATGTCCGTAATTAATGCTGAAATTTTTCTTCCGGCTTGTTTTCCGATACTCACCATTTTTTCGCAAAGGATTTCTGCTTCTTCTTCGGTTTTCATAAAAGCGCCGCTCCCGGCTTTAACATCAAGAACAATGCAATCTGAGCCTGCCGCAAGCTTTTTGCTCATAATGCTTGAAGCAATAAGCGCAATACTGCCCACAGTTGCCGTCGCATCGCGCAAAGCATAAATCTTTTTGTCAGCCGGCGCAAGATTTCCGCTTTGCCCGACAACGCTGATACCGATTTCTTTAACTTGCTTGATAAAATCCTCCGGTGAAAGCGAAACATTAAATCCCTTGATTGCTTCAAGCTTGTCAACCGTTCCGCCGGTATGTCCAAGACCTCGTCCGCTCATTTTTGCAACTTTAATTCCGAGGGAAGCGACAACAGGCGCAACAATTAAAGTCGTTTTATCACCGACACCGCCGGTGCTGTGTTTGTCGGCCGTGACACCGCCAACCTCTGAAAGATCAAGCATATCGCCGGATTTTGCCATTTTTTCAGTCAGACAAAAAGTTTCATCGTCCGTCATTCCATTCAGATATATAGCCATGAGTAAAGCAGAAGCCTGATAATCTTTAATATCTCCGTTTAAATAACCGTCTATAAAAAACTCAATTTCTTCTTTCGTCAGTTCAAGTCCGTCTCGCTTGTGTGAAATAATGTCATAAATTCTCATAATTCCTCCCAAAAGAATTGATTTGTTAATAGCATAGCCACCGCATACGCGGTGGCTATGCTATTAAATCTTATAAGTAATACCTTATAATTATGTTACTTATTCAGCAACTGTTGTGTCTTCAACTGTTGTATCTTCAGCCGTTGTGTCTTCAGCAGAAGTATCCTCAGCAGATGTTGCTTCAGCGGATGTTGCTTCTGCACCTGTGGTGGTTGTTCCAGTGTCAGCTGAGCTACAAGCTACAAGTGAAAAAAGCATAAGTGCTGCAAGAACAATTGCAAGAACTTTTTTCATTGAAAAAACCTCCTTTATATTTTGGCATAGATTGAAATGCTTTCACATTCCTTAGCCGATTGTTATTATATCACAACTTTCATAAAAATCAATATAAAACTGACATTTTTATCCAATTTAATAAAAATATTTTGAAGAAAAATCGATAAAATTTTTAAAGAATTACAACATTGTAACTATCTTAAGATTTCATTAACAGAAACTTCATGATTAATAATGTTGTTTGCCGAAAAGCTGTGTGGTAACAAGTCAAGTAAAGACATCGTTTTAAACTCATCATCGTCTTTTCCGAGAATGATTTGAAAGTCATCTGTGCAAAATTCACGCATGACCTGACGGCAAAGACCGCAAGGGAAAAAGTAATCTTTAAACTGAAGCTTATATCCTCCTACAACGGCAATTGCACAAAAATCTTTTTCACCGTCACTTATAGCCTTAAAAAAAGCAGTTCTTTCTGCGCAATTAGTAGGCGAGTAAGCAGCATTTTCAATGTTGCAGCCGGTATATATTTTTCCGCTTTTTGAAAGAAGTGCGGCGCCGACGGTATAGCCAGAGTAGGGCGCATAGGCAAATTCAGCAGCCTTTTTTGCCGCTTTTATCAATTCTGCTTCGTTCATATAATCATTCTCCTAAAATTTCTTGTTTAAAACTAGTGCCTGAAAGCTCAGATGAAACACCGAAAATGTCTGCAATTGTTTTTCCGATGTCTGCATAGGTTTCTCTTGTTCC
>JBJFHW010000080.1:0-4714 GCA_051893965.1 Acutalibacteraceae bacterium | reverse complement strand
TCAGAAGTATGCTTAGCCATTCTGTGTTTGCAAACCTGTTTTGTGTTCATCCGCCGTTTTATTTTCAGATTGACGGCAATATGGGCTTTATTGCCGGAATCAATGAAATGCTGATAACCGAAGAAAACGGTTTGATAGAGTTGCTTCCCGCTCTTCCGGAAAGCTTCGGTGTTTCGGGCAAGGTCAGGAATATGGTTGTAAACGGTGCAAAAATCAGTTTCCGTTGGAAAAACGGCCTTGTTACTGAAATTTGCAGTGACAAGCCTGTCACTGTTCTCAACAGGCATTTACACACACTGCCGATATGCAGTGATGAAATAACGGTTAAGGAGTAAACAGTGGAAATCAAACCGAAAAAGCTTTATTTCTTTTCGGGGGAATATTTTATGTCGAACGATCAGCTGAAAAAAGAATAAAATCATTTTAAGTATCTGTATGTTTTCGTTATTTTATGAAGACTGAACGGGCAAAAAACGCATTGTAAACATGACAATGCGTTTTTTTATTAACGAAAACCAATTTGTCGCAGACGGAATTTCAGAATTTGATTTTTGTATTAGTACTATGATTATAAACTTTTAGTTGATAAATGATAAAAGATATGAAAAATAAATGATAATTTGTTGAATTTAATATGGATTTATGATAAAATTTTTAAAATATATTATAATATATTTATTGTTTAATTGAAATTATCAATAAGTTTCAAAGAGCTCCAATTCATATTCTTGATAATACTTGTATAGTATTTTTGCTTTAGACAGTTGCTTGTATGCTTTGTGTTGTTACAATAACTTTTATTTTGCTTGCAAAAAATTGACTTTAAAATACAGCCTTTCGGCTGCTTCAGCTTTATATCTGACAGAATAAATACGAAGAGAAAGTTGTGTAATGCTATGGAACGTAATTTGAAAGAAAGTAAAATAATAAAACTGAAATCAACGAACGGAGAAACAGAATTTTCAATTGATGAAGTGATAGGCGTTGGCGGAAGCTGCGTTGCATACAAAGTCTCATATTATGAAAACGAAGATATACCGCACAAGGGAGTGCTGAAAGAATATTGCCCTGCTTTTTTGGAAGAAAACGGATTTTCAAGAACAGATCTGGCAATAAATATCCCGCCTGAATTTCAGGAAATGTTTGATATGGGTCTGAGAGAATTTAAGAATACATATAAAATAATCAATCAGTATTTGTCAAATAATCTCTCAGCCGCGAATTATCATACAGTCCAATTGGGCCTTTATGAGGGGAATAATACTGCATATACACTGACATCCTGCGACTATGGCAGCAGCTTTGATAAGATTGTTGACAATAGCTTATTGTCAATAATGAAGATACTGCTTGCGGTAACAAAAGCGGTAGAAATGTATCATAATGCCGGTTATCTTCACTTGGATATTAAGCCGAAAAATATTCTGATCTTAGATGATGTGACGGATTTGGTCAAGCTGTTTGATTTTGACAGCCTTACATCGTTATCAAAGCTGCAAAGCAAAGAGATATATTCCGTTCCGATTCCGGAGGATTATTATGTGCCGGAATTGGAAAACTTTGATATCAGAAATATTGGTATTTATACGGATATATATGAAATCGGTGCGATGGCATATGCACGCATTTTCAGGAAAGAACCGAATATTGAGGATATTTCCGGAATTGACAGTGTCCGAATCGAAGAAAATGATTTGTTTGTCGGGGTATCTCCTCAGGCCAGATACGAAGTCTTATGTTTGCTTAAAAATACGCTTCAGATTTCAAGAAGAAAAAGATATAAAACAACTGACGAATTAAAGGCACAGTTGGAAAAAATTATTTCCTGTCTGGATAGCAAAACACCGTATCTTGTGAATTTGCCGAAATGGCAGCCTGCTCAAGGTTGTGTCGGAAGACAAAAGGAACTGAATGAAATGAAGCGCTGCCTTGATCAAGACGGTTATGTGTTTGTAAAAGCAATCGGCGGTATAGGAAAATCCGAAATTGCAAAGTTATTTGCACAACAATATTCCTCAGAATATCATACTGTTCAGTTCTGCAGGTTTAACGATTCCTTGCGAACGGTAATTGCATCAATGCCTTTTGACGGAATTGACGAAAAACAGTATAAAGATTTTAATGAATTGGTCAATGCCAAAAACAAGGCACTGCATCTGACGGATAATCACACGCTGATTATTATTGATAATTTCAATGTTACATACGATGATTTTTTGCGAGACTTTTTGCCTGCTGATAAAGAAAGCTTTAAAGTCATCTTTACAACCCGATGCAAACCGGAATCCGATTATTATAATGATAAAATATTTGAATTACCGAAACTTTCAATGGAAGAATGTAAAAGTGTTTATGCTTTGCATTGTCCGTTCCCGGACGATAGGGAAAGTATTGAAAAAATTGAAAGTCTGATTGAAAAAGTTGATTACAACACACTGATAATTGTTCTTATGTCTGTTGCATTGAAAAAATCCGGGATATCCTTGGACGATATGCTTGCAAAGCTTGAGGAGCAAGGCCTGAAAGATATAGAGCAGAAGTTTTTTCATGAATACGATATTTCAAATGAAGAAGTTGAAAATTATAACGCGATATATGCTCACCTTAACACAATTTTCAGCGTCAGCGGTCTTTCCGATATCCAGAAAGAAATCATGAAAAATGCTACGCTTATATCGGCCAATGGTCTGCGTGTGAGCGATTTTGTTTCGGGCTGCGACAAGTCCTATATAAATCCAACGAGTGTGACGGATCTTTCTCAGTGGGGTTGGATCAGTATTGATACCGATACTGTTATTTCAATGCACCCCATTGTTTCGGATCTGATTGCCGATAATGACGATATAAAAAAAGCAGACAGCTATTATCATCTTGCCGAATGCTTAGAAGAATATTGCAATCCGGATTATATGGATCATATTTCCGTAGTTATGGACAGACTTTCCTGTGCAATCCAGCTTGAAAGACGATATAAAAATGAAAGTGTTTTCAAAAGATGCATGATCGCTGCCAAGCTCGGAAGAATGTATCAGAATGTATATTATCCGACCGAAGCCAAAAAGAATTTGCTGAAGGCTCTTGACATTGCAAAAAACGAAAAAGGCGAAAAAGGATTTATAGATTCATTTAAATTTCACAAGAATCCCAAGGATAAACTTACTTTAGGCGTAATGAATATTACGGGTAAGGCGAACAGGATGCTTTTGCCGTATATTTATTATTTCCTCGGTGCGTTTGAAAAAGATTTCGGGACCAAAACAGCCGCAATCGAATATTTCGGCAAATCAATTGCTGAGGGAAAAAAACTAAAAAACAGCTTTTTTAACATAGTTCTGGATTCTATGATCGGCATAGCGCAGTGCTACAAAGATAACAGCAACATGCGACAGGCATACAAAGCATATGTTGATGCGTTCAAGTATGCACGTTTCTATCATTTCTTTTACTACTTAACCGATATTGCGTCTGAGTTAGTGGAAGTATGTGTTGATCTCAATTATAAAAGTGAAGAAGAAAAATATAAAAAGTATGCAGAAAAATACAGAAAGTTTTCTGTTGACAATGAACAGCTTGCCGGTATTGATGAATTTGATGCAAGTGCCGAATCCGGAGATTATGCAGAAGCTTTAAAAAAATATGAGATTTTTCTTGCTGAGCAAAGAAAAATGTTAGGCGAATCATCGCCGATATATAAAGATATATCAAAAGGATTGTGGGTGTTTTATGCTGTCAACAGGCAAAAAGAGCAAGCGTTAAAATTGCTGAACGAATCCATTGCATTTATTTCTTCAACATACGGAAATGATTCCATGGAACTTGCTGATCATCTTGCGTTTGCGGCACAGATAATGCCTGATTTAATGGAATTCAATTATGCATATGATTTTGCAAACAGAGCGATTGAAATATGCAAAAAGAACAATGAAACAAAATCTTATGTTTTTTGCCGTGCAAAAATGGCGCTGGCAAACGTAGCTTCGGTTTCCGGAAAAACATATGAAGCAAAAGAATATATAGCCGATGTAGACTTTTCTTTGTTTTCGGGTAATGATTTTCTTGAAGACTTTGTTGCCGCCGAGGGAATCGTTTTAGCGAATTTAAGCGAATACAGCATTTTGGAGCCAATGTGCAAACAGATGCTTGAAAAGGAAAATGTGAGCAACGCTTCAAAATTTCTGGCATATATTTTGTTGTCGATTTCAAGGGAACAGCAGGGTTTTTTGGATGAATCGGAGCAATATGCAGAAGAAGCAAAAAAATATATTGATTACATTAAAACAATATCTGTAAAAAGAGATTGGATTGTCATGTATTACAGAGCGGCAGCCCGCATTGATTTCAGAAAGGGACGTAACAAGGAAGCGGTTTCAAAACTCAATTCGTTGGTGGATCTTTTTGAAAAAGATGAGAGTGAATATATATTGAGCACAATATTAATCGAGCGAGGCTTGTATAATGCTCTTCTTGGCAACGATGAAGCAGCAAAAGAAGATTATGCACGCTGTGAAAAAATACTGATAGAAAATCACTTTTCCGATGAAGCATTTATTCAGCTATATAACAATATTGCTGTTGCTTATCAGCGAACCCGTAATTATTCCGAAGCAATGAAATATCTGGAGAAAATTGTAAAAATCAATCCCAATGTTTTAACGCCGACATCTTATCTTGAAACCATCATCTGCGGAAACATCGGTTGGCTGTCGTTCCTTTC
>JBJFHW010000079.1:0-4754 GCA_051893965.1 Acutalibacteraceae bacterium | reverse complement strand
TTTCCTCCTTTTTCACACAATTTCCGCCGCGGCGAAAATATAGAGATTCCCGCTCTCTATCTCGCGTAAGTCCTGTGGGCGTTGCCCACACCCACAAGCTTTTTTGTAAAAAAGCTTGGCAAAAAACTTTACTCCTTTTGCAACCGGTTTCCGTCGCGGTGTAATTGTAAAGGTTACCGCTCCCTGCCCCCCCGCGTCAGCGATCGGGCGGTGCCCGCCAAAAAACTTTACTCCTATAGAAATCAAACTATAGGAGTAAAATTATTCATTTATAAAACTCAGTTACCGCCGCGGCAAAATTGTAAAGATTACAACTTTCTTCCCCACTTAATCACCGCAGGCTTGGCCTGCTATTTGGTCTTTTGAGGGTTACGGTTCTGATTACGAACGGCGTTCGGCTGCTGCATCAGTTTCAGCGTAAGTCTTTTTTTGTGTTACGGTTCTGATTACGAACAGCGTTCCGATCATGAGAATCAAAGCTATCGGAAGCACGATAATCCAATTTGTAACAAAGCCTGCAATAATATAGCTGACTGCCGAAACGCCCGCAACCGTCAACGCATAAGGAAGCTGGGTTGAAACGTGGTTGATGTGGTCACACTGTGCACCGGCAGAAGCCATGATGGTTGTGTCTGAAATCGGTGAGCAGTGGTCGCCGCAAACCGCACCTGCCATGCAGGCAGAAATGGCAACGATTGTAATCGGCTGATCTGCGCTGAAAACGCTCAGTACAATCGGGATAAGAATACCGAATGTACCCCATGAGGTTCCGGTTGCAAAAGAAAGACCGACTGCAATCAGGAAGATGATGGCCGGCAGGAATGACTGGAATGTACCGGCTGTACCTTCAATAAGCTGTGAAATGAAAATCTTTGCGCCGAGGCTGTCTGTCATAGCTTTCAGTGTCCATGCGCAAGTGAGAATCAGAATTGCGGGAACCATTGCTTTGAAGCCTTCGGGAAGCGATTCCATAATATCTTTGAAAGAAATAACTCTTCTGATAAGGAAATAGATTACAGTGATAACCATGGAAACGGCTGCACCGTATGCAAGACCGACAGAAGCATCACTGTTTGAAAATGCAGTGACAAAGCCTTCACCGTCAAAAAAGCCGCCGGAATAAATCATGCCGATAACGCAGCAAACGATGAGAAGAACAATCGGAATGATAAGGTCGCATACACGGCCCTTTTCGTTGACCTTCATGTCGTCAACAGCCTGCTTGGTGCCGCTTGTGAAAAGATCGCCGTTTTCAATGGCATTTTTCTCATGCTTTTTCATCGGGCCGTAGTCCATTTTTGAAACGGAAATGAAGATCATCATAACAATTGTTAAGATTGCATAGAAGTTATAGGGAATTGCGCTGATGAAAAGGCTGATTCCGCTTTCTGCACCTGCACCTCTTGCAAAGCCGGCAACAGCTGCTGCCCATGATGAAATGGGAGCGATGATGCAAACGGGTGCTGCCGTTGCGTCAATAATATAAGCAAGCTTTGCGCGGGAAACCTTGTTTCTGTCTGTAACAGGGCGCATAACCGAGCCGACTGTCAGGCAGTTGAAATAGTCATCAATGAAGATCAGTACGCCCAGAGCCATGGTGGCAAGCTGAGCACCGACTCTTGATTTAATGTGCTTGGAAGCCCAGCGTCCGAAAGCCGCAGAGCCGCCGGCTTTGTTCATCATGGAAACAAGCGCACCAAGAAGCACAAGGAAAATCAAAATACCCATGTTATAAGAATCGGCAAGGCTTGTAACAAAGCCGTCGCTGACAACATGCGTAATGATACCCTCAAAGTTTGCTCCGGCATAAATCACGCCGCCGGCAATGATACCGATGATAAGGGAAGAATAAACCTCTTTTGTGATAAGAGCAAGAACAATCGCAATTACGGGCGGAAGCAGTGCCCAGATGGAAGCATAGCTTTTGATGGATTCGCGAACCTTTGCAATTGCCGCCGAAACATGACTTTCAAATTCCGGGTCGTTTTCAAGATTGTCGGCATAGGAATTAACATACGCCTGGGCGGATTTTCCGTCGCTGAGATCATATTCAACAGCGTCTTCGCCTTCGCCGAGTGTGAATGTTCCGGAAGCCACAGCATCTTCAGCCGGAGCCTGAGCCGCATCAACCTGAACCTGTGCCGCATCCGGTGCAGCAGCCGTATCACCTGTCTCAGCAAAAGCAACCGATGTTGCCGCAACAGACAAAATGAGCGTGAACATCATTGCAAGAATCATTCTTGCAATTTTTCTTTTCTGTTTCATTTTCTCGTCCTCCAAATAAATATTTTTCGAAATCAAGACAGTCTCAAAAAGATGAAAAGCACCCGACAAAGTGCACGGATGTTTTTAGAGCCTGCCAAAAAAATAGAGACTGCAAAGAGCAGTCTCACATGATAAACAGAAAAAATACTTGTGTGACAGCTCTCCGCATATGCGACAGTCAACAGGATATTCTCCTGCCGCCCAGCTCAGCGAGAGCCGCAAGGCACTCACATAAGAGCTTCCCGAAAAGCCCCGGCTTCGGCAAAGCATCCTTTCTTCTGCAGTCAACGCCCATCGGGAGGCTTTTGCAGAATACTGATAAGCTTTGCACCTCTATCTGCTGTGATTATACACATATTTTTTGTAAAAATCAATATGTTTTTGTTAATTTTTTAAATTTTATTTAAGGTAAAACGGAAAATAGCCCTTGTGTTTCAGCCGGCTTATTTCTGTTCAAGTTCATAAGCCTGCTTCACGGCAATGGCAAGCTGATCCGGGCAGGAGGTACGCTTGAAATTGCAGCCGATTCCGCTGAGCTTTTCAACCACCTCAGCAACCGTCATTCCCTCAACAAGCTTGGAAATGCCCTTTGTGTTGCCGTTGCAGCCGCCGTCGAATTTTACGCTTTTGACAATGTCGCCGTCAAGTTCAACGGTAATTTTTCTTGAGCAGACGCCCTGTGTTTTATATTCATATACCATAACCTTACAACTCCTTTAATTTATTATATCCTCAATCGGCGAAAATAAAAATTCACCTTGAAAATTTGCAAGTCTATATTAATTCAATTGTTATATTTTGTCAAGACATTATGTAAATCAGCGCCATAATCAGCATTTCGTCTGCGCCCTCTTTTTGCAAAAGCAATAAAAGCGGCAGAATCATGGACACATCGTTATCAAGATTAAAAAGCGAATCCAAAATTTTACGGCCGTCCTCATGCGCTTTCTGACAGTTATCTTCCGGTTCCTGACAGTTTTGGCTTTGGTTTTGGCTTTGATTTTGATTACGGTTCTGATTCTGATTTTGGTTTTGCTTCTGACCTTGATTCTGGTTCGGCATCGGCGGTCTTTGCGGCCGTTCGTTCATACGCGAAATAATCGGCGGACGAAGATTTTTGTTTCCCGCACCGTTTTCGTTATGCTTTTGTTCCGGCTGAGAGGGTCGCCCCATATTTGCTTTTTGCTTCATTTCGTTAACACGCTTGATTGCCTGTTCCTGCATTTTTTCAAAATCGCCGTGTGAAATATCTGACTGCATATGATCTCCCCGTTTATCTCTTTCTGTGAATTTCAGCCGCCGCTGACTCCGAGCGCTTTCACAACCGAAATCAGCCGCAGCATTTTGATTGCCTGATCGATTTTTTGCTGTCTTTCTTTTCCCACAAGCGGCCGCAGTGCCGAAAGCAAATCACAGCGAGGGTCGTTTTTCTCGTTGTTGAGCGCGCTCATAATTGATGCAAGCTGAGCAAAGGACGAAAAATCAAAGCCGTCGTTTTTCGGCTGTTCTTTTTTCGGCGGACTTTGATTTTGCCGCGGCGCTTCCCCGTTCTGTCCGGAAGAAAACATCGACTGCGCGGCATTTTTCAGATTTTCCATATCTTCGTCGCTCAGCGATCCCAATATTTGCGAAATTGCGCCGAAATCCATCTGCGGTTCACTCATTGTTCTTCCTCACTGTCTTTCAGCTGCTGTAAGATTTGTTTGGCTTTATCGGACGCAAGAATGGTTTTGATCAGCTGAGGATTGCTCAAAAGCTTCTTGAACGCCGCCGCCTGACTTTTGGTCAGATGACTTTTTGTGAACGCATCCACATCGGTCTGTCCGTCGGCGGTGGTCTTTTTGAAATCGGAAATCAGTTTTTTTATTTGTTCATCGGTAAGTTTTGTTTCATTATCCATTGAAAAGCCTCCGTGTTTGTGATAAAATAAATTGATTTACGGTAATATCTATTTATATCTATGTCGGAAAGTGAGGCGGTATGAATGAAAGTTCTTGTTTTGTCCGACAGTCACGGCTGCAAACATAATATGTGCAGGGCAATCGAACTGCATCCGGACTGCAAAACGGTGTTTTTTCTCGGAGACGGTCTTGCTGACGCGGAAAAAGCCATGGCTCAATATCCCGACAGAAAATTCATCTGCGTCAAGGGCAACAACGATTTCAATTATGACTACGATGAAACCGCATATAAATATATCGACGGCAACACCGTTGTTGTCTGCCACGGGCACAGATTTTCCGTCAGGCAAACTCTGACCGATTTGTTTTTGCACGGCCAGTCGGTGCTCGCCAACACGGTTTTTTACGGCCATACCCACCGCGCCGATTTTCATTTTGACCCTTATTATAAAATGTATGCCTTAAATCCCGGTGCGCTGTGCGAGGGTAAATATGCGGTTGCCGATCTGAACAAAAACGGCGTTGAAGCCTCACTTTTAACTTTATAAGAATATCAAAGGAGAAAATATATGAACATAATCATCATCG
>JBJFHW010000078.1:0-4754 GCA_051893965.1 Acutalibacteraceae bacterium | reverse complement strand
CGCTATCGCTATTTTTATGATGAAGTTCCCGCAACACTCTATAATATTTTTTCATCGCAAAGAAAAATGTCCGAGGATAAGTTTCTTTCCTGCATGAAACTCGGTCTTTTCAGTAAAAAACAGCGTGAGAGACTTTATGAATGTTTTTACAGAGAAAAATACGGTGATGAACCGTATGAATGTGTGAAGTTCCTTTTTGAGCACTTCAGTCCAAAAAAGAGCGATGCGAAATATGATATTGATGCCGTTCATTCTTTTCCGGTGCAAGTCGGTCAGGATTCGGCACTGAGCAGTCATGATGCGGTTCTTTCATGCCTGAAAGCCTTTTTTGAAAGTGTTTCGGATAACCAGTCGGTATATACAAATTATTCTTTTCAAAATGAAGATATTGATCGCATGGTTTATCATTTTGTTAAAGAAAACAATATCAGACTGTTTCATTTTCGCTCTGATGCGGACAGAACCGAGCTTTTGCAAAGAATGAAACTGTTTGTCGGCTTGGACAAATATTATGAGCTTGGTGTGAATTTTTACCGATCTCCCGGTTTTTCAGACGGATTCAATTCGGAAACCAAAGGTGCGTTTCCTTTCTATTTTGCCAAAGAAGATTTTGTTTTGATATATAGTGTCGGCTCAAAGTTCGGATTTGCTTCAAGAAATGAAAGCTTTTGCCGGAAATTTATCTGTGAAGTTGAAAAAATAACCGAAAATTCTTATGATACAGCAAATTTTCCGATCGATCTGCTTCAGATGATGAATCTGAAAGGTGACTTGAAAGATTTTGACAGACACATCGCTTTGGGCGCAATTTCATATTGTGAATTTTCTGATGAGGAGATATTGCTTGAAAATGTCAATGAGAGCTTTTCTCTGAAAGATTTGTGCCCGCAAGCAATTATTGAATATCTCAATAAATTCAATTGCTATTTCATAATTACAGTGGATGAACTGGAGCGCTTCGCAGTCACCGGCAGAAATTATGATGTACCGACCGATATTTTGAAGCCTTACAACCCATCTTCCAGAGTCAAGGTTCTGAAAAAAATGATTGAAGCAGTTGAGAATGAACAGATTAATATTGTGGATTCTTCTCTTCAACAATACAGTTTTAACAGCGGATATATGTTCAACGAGAACACGGCAAGCAATCTCGGCATGCTTGTTCATTTGCCTGACGGCAAAAAATGCTACGGACAGTATGCGGCATTCGGCAACAGTGATGAGCAAATTGCCGGCGTTTTTATGAATTATTTTGATTTTATTAAAAAAACAGGCTGTGTTATTGATAAAGAGAAAGCAAAGCTCTTGATTGAAAACTTGATTTTAAAATGTGAGGTCGAATCTGACGATAATTATAAAACTAATATTCTAACATTTTAATGTTTATTTATCAATCCTCCGCAGTAAAAAATATTTAAATTTTTTCACATGCGGAGGATTGAAGAAAATAAAAAATTTGGATAAAATTTTAATATGCTGATTACATGATAGATACTGAATCGCTCCGGGCGTTTGGTATATAGCTGTGTTTTGTTCGGGTTGTTGCGGCTTGCTGTTGTATTCAGCATAAAAATCGGCATGTGAAAGGAAAGAGGTCGCCTGCAACCCGACAAAAAGCAGCGATAAGAAAGGGTATTAAAAAACAGATATAAAAAAGCTTCAAAACAGCGGATAAAGAATGTTTTTCAGAGAGATAATTTTTGATAGGATAAAGCGGCAGGATTGTTTGCCGCTTTTTTCTTTTTGACGAGTTTTGCTGCCGATACTGTATGGTATAAAAGTGCGCAGTCAGAATCGGACGGAATTTTTTATGAAAACTTATGTCAAAGCAAAATATTTTGTCCGCCAATCCTTGCATTTGCGCTTATAATATTGTATAATCTATGAGTATGTTTATCGGCATGGCACTTCTTTTTGTGTCAGCTATTACATTTTTCACGGAGGATGAGAAAATGGCAGAACAGCAAAAAAGCGACAGCTTTATCCAGATGGAACACGATGTTCTTGATTTCTGGAAAGAAAACGATTGCTTCAATAAGAGAAAAGCAAAAAATGCAGGCAAGGAAAGATTCCGCTTTATAGACGGTCCTATCACCGCAAACAACCCGATGGGAATTCATCACGCCTGGGGCAGAACCTTAAAGGATACTTTCATCAGATATAAATATATGAAAGGCTATGACTGCCGCTGTCAGAACGGCTTCGATTCACAGGGACTGTGGGTTGAGGTTGAAGTTGAAAAAGAACTCGGCTTCAAAACAAAAAAAGACATTGAAAACTACGGTATGGACAAGTTCACAAGAGCTTGCGTTGACCGTGTCAAGCATTTTTCGGGAATTATTGCCGAACAGTCCGACCGTCTCGGTCAGTGGATGGATTGGGAAAATTCCTACTACACAAACACCGACAGAAACATTGAGGGAATCTGGCATTTCCTGAAAAAATGCGATGAAAACGGCTGGATTCAACGCGAATATAAGCCGATGCCGTGGTGCCCGAGATGCGGAACCTCTCTTTCAGAGCATGAAATGACAGGCTCTTATAAAAACATCACGCACAACTCGGTTTTCTTCAAGCTTCCGATTCAGGAACTTGACAGCAAAATCGTTGTCTGGACAACCACACCGTGGACGCTTTCATCAAACGTTGCCCTTGCGGTAAACCCCGATATTGACTATGTTGAAGTGAAAGTTGCAAGCGATGAAAAAACGCTCATTCTTGCAAAAAATGCAATTAAATATCTCGGCGATGACAAACAGGAAGTTCTTCGTGCTTTCAAGGGCTCTGAGCTTGTCGGTTTACATTATGAAACCTGCTTCCCGGAACTGGAAGCCCAGGCAAAGGTTGACCACAAAATTGTTGCATGGGAAGATGTTGACGCCGAAGAGGGAACCGGCGTTGTTCACATTGCTCCGGGCTGCGGTGTTGAAGATAACGAGCTTGGCAAGCGTATCGGACTTCCCGAAGTTATGCCGGTTGACGATATGGGTATTTTCCTGCCCGGCTTCGGCTTCATGACAGGCAAGGACAGCGCAACAATTGCTCACGAAGTTTTCGACGAACTCAAAAAGAGAGATAAGCTTTATAAAATTATGCCGATTGAGCATAGCTATCCCGTTTGCTGGAGATGCAAGAGCGAAGTAATTTTCCGCCTTGTTCCGGCATGGTATATCAGAACAGACGAACTGAAGCCGCGTCTTATCAAAAACGCTCAGTCCGTTAAGTGGGAACCCGCTTCCAACGGAAAGCGCATGGTAGACTGGCTGAACAATATGGGCGATTGGAACATTTCAAGAAAGCGCTATTACGGTATGCCGCTTCCGTTTTATGTCTGCGAAAAATGCGGTCATGTTCATGTTGTCGGAAGCAAAAAAGAACTCAAAGAACTGGCTGTTGATCCGGCAAAGGTTGACGCGCTTCCGGAACTTCACAGACCGTGGATTGACGAAGTCACAATCAAGTGCCCGCAGTGCGGCAATGAAGTTAAGCGTATTTCCGAAATCGGCGATGTCTGGCTTGACGCCGGTATCGTTCCGTTTTCAACAACAGGATATTTTGACGACAAGGAAGAATGGAAAAAGAACTACCCGGCAGAATGGGTTGTTGAAATGCGCGAGCAGGTACGTCTCTGGTTCTATTCCATGCTGTTTATGAGCACTGTTCTTGAGGATAAAGCTCCGTATGAACGTGTTCTTTGCCACAGCAGTGTTGTTTCCGAGGACGGCTCCAAGTTTTCAAAAACAGGCTTCATGATTCGTTTTGACGAAGCCGCCGAAAAAATCGGCGCCGACACCGTCCGCTATATGTATGCCGGCGCGCCGGTTGCCAACGATGTTCGTTTCGGCTATAACCTCGGCGACGAAGCAAGAAGAAAGCTTCTTTCTTTCTGGAACACCTATACATTCTTTGATACCTATGCAAAAATTGATAAGCCCAATTTTGAAAACTATACGCCCGACAAGAATGCTCTTTCGGTAACTGACAGATGGCTTATTATCAGAACAAATGATTTCATCAAAAAAGCAACCGCCCAGATGGACGATTACAAAACCTATAATGTAATTAAAGAGTTTGAAGCCTTTGTTGACGATATTTCCAACTGGTATATCAGAACAAACCGCCGCCGTTTCTGGAAAACAGACGACGAAAACGACAAGATGGTTGCTTATTGGACGCTGTTTAACGCAATCAATGCCTGCGTTAAGGTCATGGCACCGATTATTCCGTTCATGACGGAAACTATCTGGCAAAACCTCACAAGAAAGGTACTGCCGTCAAGCGAAATTTCCGTTCATCTGAGCGACTGGCCTGAAGTAATCCCCGGCTTTGAAGATGACGGAATCATTGAGCAGACCGCAAAGGCAAGAGAAATCATTGCCGTTGCCATGAGACTGAGAAACGAAAATCAGATCAAGGTTCGTCAGCCGCTTTCCAAGCTTTATGTTGCCTGCGATGAGGCTGAATTTGAAAAGATCAGAATCTTTGAAAAGAACATTCTTGATGAACTGAACATCAAAGAGCTTGTTGCCATCAGCGACACCTCTGTTCTTGAAGACAGCTATCTTGCCGTAAACTTCAGAGCAGCCGGAGCCGTGCTCAAACAGAATGTCAACAAAATGAAGCAGGCGCTTGAAAATGCCGATGACGAAGAAATGAGTGCTTACACCGCTTCGTTCAAGAACGGCGAAAAGATTCTTGTCAAGGGCTTTGACGAAGCTTATGACTGTGGAATTTTCAGCCTGATGAGCAAAACG
>JBJFHW010000077.1:0-4780 GCA_051893965.1 Acutalibacteraceae bacterium | reverse complement strand
CAGCAGCAGGCGCTCAATGCCATGAAAGAGGGCGGCTTCACCGGAACGGGACTTTTTAACGGTCCGTTTACCCAAAGCGGCTCCGTACCCGAAAGTCAGAATGACATGATTTTTTCTGCCGTTTGTGAAGAGCTCGGCTTTGTCGGCGCGGCAATTCTGGTTTTGCTTTTCATTCTGCTTGCCGTCAGAATCATTTATGTCGGAAAGCGTTCGGAAAACTTTGCTTCTTCCATGATTTGCTATGGCGTGATGTTCATGATTATTGCTCAGGTTGTGGTCAACATTGGCATGTGCACAATGCTTCTTCCGGTTATCGGAATCACGCTGCCGTTTATCAGTGCCGGCGGTTCTTCCACCATCAGTCTTTACCTTGCAGTCGGGCTTGTTTTAAGTGTTTACCGAAGCTCGGGCCGTCTCGGCTATGAGGATTACCGGTATGAGAGAATTGCAAGAAACTATGACAGCGCCGTCTAAGCAGTGTGGAGTGTGTTTCAGTTTGGAGTTTGGAGTGTGGAGTGTGGAGTTAACCTCTTTTTAATGTTGCGATAGGATTTTATGCGTTGGTTTTGATTAACAGAATATATAAAATTTGCGGACACCGGGGTTTGTTCTTTTCGGTGTCCGCTTTTATTTTTATATGACTGCTCGTGCCGTTCACCCCGATCGTCGGTAAATAAAGCTATAAAAACAATATTTGACAAAATAAAAATCAGGCTATATAATAAAAAACGCAGTCAAAAGACTGTCAAGCAGAGTACTGCGAGCAGACAAAAACCGTATCGTGTTCGGCTTTTGTCTGCTCATAATAACGGTAGGCGGTTACAACTCTTGCCCTCGAAAGGGGGCGATGCGTATGCAGTTTGTTACATATGAAAATCTTTTTGCATTTTCAATTGTAATTATCAGCATTATAGAATTAACTGTTTTAATTCTTGAGCATAAAAAGAAATAACCGCCCGGTCCGCGAAACTTGGCGATTATTTCAATCATCATTTTTTTGAGGGCATGTAACCGCTTATCGCAGTACTCTCTTGTATTACTATTATATCACACAACTGCACTTTGTCAAGCATACAAAGTGCAGTTTTTGTTTGTGGTTCTGTGTGCACCCACGAGCTTTTTTTGAAAAAAGATCGAAAAAAACTTTAGTCTTTTTTAAGCAAAGAATTCCGCCTTGTTTATCATCGGATAGCTTCTCGACTGCGTGAAAACAACGGCAATTTCATCTGTGCGAACGCCTTTTTTCAGCCGGATAATCCTCTGACTTCCGATGACGGTCAGGCTCTTTATGAGTTTATAGGCCGAACCTTGTTTTGCATAAACATCAAAGCTTTCCACGCGCTGACTTTTTTGAATGTCTTCGCTCAGAACAAGGCAGGTGATGTTTTGCTCTTTTTCAAAAACAAAGCGCAAAGCAAATTCCTTTTCCTGAAGTTCAAATTTATTCTCTTCAAGCTTTCTCTGACCGCTTTTTGAAACGGCAAAGGCTTCTTTAAAATCAATTCTGTTTTTGAACGTGTTTTGAATTTCCTGCGTAAAGGCTTTGAGCGTTTTTTGCTCCCTTTGGCTGATTTCGCCGTTTTTGTCGGGCGGAATGTTCAGAAGCAAAGCGGCATTTGCGCCGACGGTGTTAAAATAAATTTTCACAAGCTCTTTTGCCGTTCGTTTCTTTTTGAAAAGATAGTATTTGTTGTCATGATAAAACCAACCGGGCGTTACGGAAACATCGGCTTCCGCGCCGCTCCAGACAAGTTCTTTGCTCTGCTCAAGAATTTTTCGACTGCCGAGATCTTCACAGTAGTTATCAAGCTTTGCAAGGCTTTCGGCTTCATCGGTGTTTTGCTGAGAAGCCTCCATCACCTTTTCGCAGTCAATCACTCTTTTGGGAACAACGCTCCATTCGCTTTTTCTGACTTTTCCGCCCTCGTTGCCGATCCAGCGAACATCGGGGCCGCAAACGGAAATGACAGCCTTTGGCTGATTTTTTCTGATAATGGCATAATATCTTTCCCAATCATAGACCTGCTTTTTGCCGTTTTTTCCCTCTCCGCAGGCACCGTCAAACCAGAAGCAGAAAATTTCGCCGTAGTTTGTTGAAAGCTCTTCAAGCTGTGCAGCATAGTAATCGTTATATTCCTCGGTGCCGTAGCGGTAATCGTGTCTGTCCCACGGGGAAAGATAAATGCCGAGCTTCAAGTTATATTTTTCACAGCTTTTTTGAAGAGACGCAACAATATCCTTTTTGAACGGTGTGTTCATAACGCAGTGGTCGGTTTGTTTTGTGTCCCACAAGCAAAAGCCGTCGTGATGCTTTGCCGTGAGAATAATGCCGCTGCTGCCCGTGCTTTTGAGAATTTCGCACCAACGGTCGGTGTCAAGCTTTTCGGGATTGAAGCGGCTGATGTCCTCTTTGCCGTCGCCCCATTCTCTGTTATAGAACGTGTTGATTCCGAAATGGATAAAATTATAATAAGGGTGTCTGCTGTGCTCAAGCTGCCTTTCGCTCGGCGTCACGCTGATATAGCGTTCAACTTCTTCTGATTGAAAGGCAAAGCCGCCGTTTACGGTTTGACAGTTGTTTTCAATGTCTTCAAGTCTTGTGATTTTTCCCTGCATTTTTATAAACTCCTGATTTGATTTTATTCATAAGTCAGATAAACATCAAGTCCGTTTACCTGATATTCAAATCCTTTCTTTTTCAGCGCCGCGGTGAAGCCGTCGAGCATTTCAAAATCCTTTAAGGTGATGTGAATTTCCATTTTTAAATCATCGTAAGAAAGACCGCTGTTTCCGGGTACAAAGCCGGTGCACCACCAATAGGTGCCGTAAGGCCGTTCAAATTTTTTGTTCCAGACCCGTTTCATACCGTTCCATTCTTTTTCATAAAAAACAAAGCCCATTTTAAGGCGGTCGTCATCGCTCGCGCAGTCGTAATGATCATAGCTTCGGTCTTTCGGCTTGGTGTAAACGCCGATTTCTCCGCCGTAAAAGACCATGCCGTACTGACCTTTCCAAAGCTGAATGAGCCAGTCTTTGTTTTCGGCTTCAAACTTAAAGCGTACCGTGTCAAAATCAATCAGCACGGCGGGGGCGGTAACATCATAAACCGCGTTATAGCCGAAATTTCTCTGCCACGGATCCGACGCGGTATAAAAATATTCACCCTCAACATCGTAAAGATAGCCGATAAGACCGGTTTCGCCGATTTTTCCGAGTTCTTTATACGGATTATCCGGCTCTTTGGTCTGCTGATAATCATGGCTGATGAAAGCGCTTTTTTCGCAGTAAAACCTGGTTTTGCCGGCGGTGGTATAGGCTTTGATTTCATAGCTGTATGTTCCGCTTGATTTGAGGTTTGCGTCAACAAAAGAGCAGGAAATTTTTGTGTCTTCGGCAAGAACATATTTTGTGCTGTTTTCGGCTTTTCGCCAGACTTCATAGCCGTCTGCGCCCGATGCTTTGTTCCATTTTAAAGCGATGCCGTTTTGCGCCGAGGTTGCGGCCATGGCGCCGCTGACATTTTCGGGAAGAGTGCAGACAGAAAGCGGACTGCTTTCTTCACCGCAGATTTTTTTGTCGCCGTTTTTGATGTAGGCAGCAACCTTAAAGGTGAATTTTTCGCCGTTTGAAAGCTTCGTCTTTTTATAGCTGTTTTCGGCTGTGGTTTTGGCAAGCACCCATTCACTGTCGGAAAGCGTATAGACAAGATAACCGTCTGCGTTCTTGACCTTGCCCCATGTGATGCCGACGCTGCTTTGCGTGGCTTTGGAAAGCTTTAAGCTTTTGACCTGTTCGGGCGGTGTGGTGGCGGTTTTGCTTTCAGAAGCATCGCCGAAAACGGTTTTTCCGCTCGCAGTTTTATAGGTTTTGATGCGGTATTTATAGCTCTTGCACGGCGTCAGCTTCGTGTCGGTGAACGAAAGCTCTTTTGTGTCTGCCTTTTTTACCCACTTCTTTTCGGTGTAGTCATAAGAATAAATGCGGTAGCCCGTTGCCGATGAAACCTTTTTCCAGCTGAGCTTGACGCTTGTGCTTTTTGCACTCAAAGAAAAACTTTTTAAACTTTCGGGCTTTGTCAGGGCGCAAAGGGTGTCTGACGCGGCGGAATAGGTGGTCTTTTTGTTTTCGGTTCTGTAAGCTTTCACGCGGTATTTATAAACCGTTCCGGGTTTGAGGCTTTTGTCGGTATAGCTGTTTGTTTTAACCGTACTTTCCGCTTTCCATTCTTTTTTTGAAGAATCATAAAGCTCAATTTTATAGCCCGAAGCGTTCTTTACCTTGCTCCATTTGAAAGAAACAAAATTTGTGTCATACGATGTGATTTTCAGCGCCGTGACTTTGCCGACGGATGCCGCAAAGGACGTTAAGCTTACACTTGCGGCGAACATCAGAAAGCAAAAAATCACAGCAAAAAAGCGCGTGAATTTTCTGTTCATAAGTCTCCTCTTTTCGGAGCAGACGAACACAAAATTCTGCGCGCCCGAATCACTGTGCCGCAGCCCCTTATGCTAATTTTACGCCGCCGTAAGGTCTGATGCTCAGAACATGGCAGGCATCGTCTCCGAACAGGGCGTTCATTGCGGCCTTGTACTTTTCAAGCAGGTCTTCAGGTACAAAAGCCTGAATTGTTCCGGCAAAGCCGCCGCCATGCACTCTCCATGCGCCTTTGCCTTTGAGAATCTCTTCGCTGACGGCAAGGGCAAGGGAAAGCGGCTGATTTTTCGGCTGCTTATTGGTGAACACATTCTGATTATACATATATGAAGACAAGCCGCTTTCT
>JBJFHW010000076.1:0-4794 GCA_051893965.1 Acutalibacteraceae bacterium | reverse complement strand
AAAGGAAAAGTTCTGAATATCACAAAAAAGATTGTAAACGGAGAAGGCAAAACATGGTATCAATTCGACGGTGGTTATATATGGTCTGATTATATTTATACCGGACTTTTTTCAACCGTTCTGAACTATACTTCTGCTTCAATGTATAAGGGTTCAACAAAAACATTAAAAGTAACCGTAAAGGGTCCTTCAACAAAAGCGACATGGAGCAGCAGTGATAAATCGATTGCAACCGTAAGCAGTTCCGGTGTTGTAACAGCCGTTAAAAGTGGAAGTTGTAAAATTACAGCAACAGCAAACGGTATTAAGGCAACGTGTACCGTCACGGTTAAGAATCCGACAATAAAGTTGGATGTAACTTCAGCATCAATCAGCAAAGGAACAACAAAAACATTAAAAGCAACGGTAAAAGGTGCTTCGACAAAAGTCACATGGAGCAGTAGCAATAAATCGATTGCAACCGTAAGCAGTTCCGGTGTAGTCAAGGGCGTGAAAACCGGCTCTTGCACCATCACGGCAACAGCAAACGGTGTCAAGGCAACATGCTCAATTAAGGTTATAAATCCAACGATTTCATTGAATCTTAAGCAGTTGCATTTGTATTCAGATGAATGTAAGAATCTTGTTGCAACGGTAAATGGTGCTTCAACAAAAGTTACATGGAGCAGTAGCAATAAATCGATTGCAACCGTAAGCGATTCCGGAGTTGTCAAGGGCGTGAAAAGTGGCACTTGTACCATCACGGCAGCAGCAAACGGTGTTAAGACAACATGTACCGTTAAAGTAGAATATGTTAAAATAATTAAAGTTATTAAGTCTTTTGACAAGCTGAACAATACTATCTCTTCTGATAAAACAACTGAGGTTTTTGGCTATTTATATGATGGAAGTATTGATGCCGTACAAATCGGACAGACATTTTATTATCAGTTTAAGAAAGGCACAAAAGCTGTTCGAGTGAAGGCGAGTGCGTTTACCGGTAAATGCAGTAATGACTTCACTGCTTCTAATAATGCTTTAACGGATAGCTTGAATGCGCAAATCAGTACCGAGAATTCAACCAGCTCGGTAGTTGTGTATCCGTTATATGCTTCCGGAAAAGTGTACACACGCACATACCAGATAAATGATAAGAGCAACCTAATGAACGCTAACAAAACCGATACATATCATGAGTATTATATCGACATTTCATGTTTTAAGGCTTCTGCGACCTTAACAGGAAATAAAATCACATTAAAAAGTGAAAAATACAAATCAGATAAAACGATTCGCTTCAAGTATGTGGATAAAATAGATAAGGATATTAACTCTCTTTCAGGTATAAAAGTATCAACAATAGAATCACAAGGTTATGGCCGTGCTTTAAGCCGAACATTGGTTGATAATGAAAAGTTCACGCCATCATTTGGTATCCGTATAAGTGATACAGGATCAAAAACCAACTCCCTGTATTTACAGCAGTACGAGGTTGCTTGTTATGGGTATATTGACCAGCCCAAGGGAAAATATCTAGAAGATTATATTAAAATCGCTTTTGATATAAAAGATGTTTTCGGAATCATCGCTGCTCCTCAGATCGAGGGATGGAAAAGTCTCAAAACGATTTACGGCTTTGGTAAGGATCTTTCCACTCTGATCAATTCAAGCAAGCCGACAGAGAGCGGTTATGAATTTAATGGTGAACCTGAGTTGCTGTCATGGGAGAAAGATCAGGATAAAAAAGAAAAAACAGTTTATTCACATTCGGCTATGTTTTCTTCTCCGGTTAAATTGCTTACAAAAGCCTCGTACTATGTAGTTAAGGTGGATTTGAATAAAAAACCGTTACCGACTTCCAAATTCAATCTGGAGTTTTCGATATCTCAATAAGTATGTTAAACAAAATTTTATGAGATTCATTGAGTATAACGGAAGCGATTTTAGGGAGTATCTGACGAACATCTTCCACACCGGAATAGACGGTTGCCGCTGAAATTTGAATAAACCAACCCCCCGGAGAATCTCGCTCTTTTGAGAGAGCAAACTCTTCGGGGGCAATTCTATTTGCAGTAACGAGGTGTTATTTGGGGGGTACCGTCAAACAGGTAGTTTGTATAAGAGCAAAGAAGAACACCGATACTAAGAAACCGTCGAAAAACTTGCGTAAACATGAATTAATGCCCGAAAGCATCTGAGGCTTTCGGGCATTGTTCGGTTTATTTGATTGTTGCTGACTTGACCGATGAGTAACCTGAATAAATTGTACTGCCACCGACAGTTGTGTAAGCCGCAACCTTGAAATAATAAGTCTTTCCCTTCGTTAAGCCTGTTTTGGTGTAGCTTACCTTGCTGTTACCTTTCACAGTTGCAATTTTACTGTACTTGCCGTTCTTGGATGTTGCCATGTAAACTATATAACCTGTCGCTCCGGTTTGCTTGTTCCATGAAAGTGTTGCTTTCTTTGAACCTGCTGTAACTTTCAGAGTCGGTGTGCCGGGTGCTGTTGCAGTTGTAAGCTGCGTATAAACGCTTGAAGAAACTTTCTTGCTGTCAATCGTCTTATAGGCGGTTACTCTTACTTTATAGGTTGTGCCCTTTTTAAGGCCACTGAATGTATAGGCTGTCTTGGTTGTGTAATCTGTTTTGAATACCTTATCCTTTGAATCATAAAGTGTAACTTTATAACCGCTTGCACCGGTAACTTTATTCCATGTCGCCTTGATTGAAGTGGTTGACTGAGACGCTTTCAAGGAACTTGTTTTGCCCGGCAAGATGTTGAAAGTAAGCGTCTTTTCATCTTTATAATTGCCTTTGAAAGTAATCTTAACGGAATATTTGCCTGTGTTTTTACAACCCGAATCATAAGTAACAGTATAATCTGTGCCGTTTTTGAGCGCCTCACCCTTGCTGTTCTTGACAGTTACGGTCGGCTTCTGAACCTTGCCGTTATAGGTGAAAGATGTTTTTGAAAGCTTAATGGATGAAGCTTTGTAAATAGTTGTTGGTACAGATTCCTTGCAGACTTTGCAAGTTTTTACAATCTTTCCGTCTTGTGCGGTTGTGGCAGGAATTGTTTCGATTACGTAGTTGTGCTTACCTGTTGCCGGAACCTTGGAATCCGTATAAACATCGCCACAAACCGAGCATTTATGCGTTGTGTAGCCCTCCGCCGTGCAAGTGGGTGCTGTTACGGTTGCAACATATTTATGACCCTTTGCCGGGATTGTTTCGGTTTTGATTGTTTCACCGCATACAGAGCAAATCTGATGCTTTGTGCCGCTTGTTGTGCAATCGGAATCCTTGTCAGTTATCCATGCACCGGGAGTGTGTCCTTTGGCAGAACCTTTATCCGTAATTGTATTTGTTGCACCGCAGCGGTCGCATTTTGCTGTTTTTGTTCCGTCTTTTGTGCAGGTTGCATTTCTGTCGGAAACATAGTTTGTGAAGCTATGCCCTAATGCGGGAATTTTTGAATCTGTGTATGTATCACCGCAAACTGTGCAGATATGCGTTGTATATCCTTCTGTTGTGCAGGTCGCTTCTGTAACAACCGTGCTATAATTATGCGATGCTTCCGGAATTTCAGTAATATCGGACTTACTGTCACAACGAGAGCAATGATGTGATTTTGAACCAGGTTCAATGCAAGTTGATTGTATATCTATTGTCCATTCAGAACTGTAATTATGACCGAGAGCCGGATTCACTTCAACTGTGCTGTAATCACACTTTGTGCAGGAATAAACGGTCAGACCATCATTGACACAATTTGCAATTGCTGCTGTTTCGGAAACAAGATTATGCCCTTCGGCTGCCTTGGTGATGGTAGTGTAAGAGAAACCACAATTTGTGCAGGTAAATGTTGTAAATTCCGGAATGATGCATGTAGCCGGTGTAACATTGGCTATAAATGAGTGATTGCATCCGGAGGATTCAGCCGGATCATTTTCAGAAAGCGTCACATCAAATGAGCCCCACTCGCTTTCATTAACAAACCTAACTGCGAAATAATACTTTGTTCCTTCAACAAACTGAGCTGTGATGGAGAAGTTACCGCTTCCGGCAGAATCGTCATCTTCTGTGATCACATTTTTTTCGCTGTCGCAAAGATAGCCGTAGGTATCTTTACCAAAAGCAGACGATGAGAATGTGTAAGAGGCTGTTTTTGTCGGTATAAATTTGAGATATACCGTCTGCGTACCGTTTACATAAACATTTCTGGTGCTTTCAGCAGTAATGGTCAGATCACTGTAATCAACAACTTTAACATTAAACTCATCTGAAGCGCCGCCGAAACTTACGTTAATCTTTTTGTTTCCGGCAGTTTCTGAATCAAAGCCGCTGATTGAAAACTTATCGTTTACGGTTTCACTGTAACCGTCTTTATATGTTACCTTTAAAACAAGTCCATATTGACTGAAGCTTTCGCCTGTTTTATAGCTGAGCTTTTCGGGAAGCGTTACAATTTCAACCTTTTCGGTTTCAAACGGTTTGAAATGATAGTTGAAATCGCTTCTTCTATAAACAGACCAATAAGACTGCACGGTGGTGCTGTTACCAAAAGCATTATAACCAATCTTTGTATCTTTATTGTTAATGACAACATGATCTAAATTCTTACAATTTACAAAAGCATATTCATCAATTTGTGTTACACTGTCGGGAATGTTGATATTTGAAAGTTTTTCACAATTCGCAAAAGCATTTTCACCGATTTGTGTTATTGTTTGCGGTAAAGTAACGCTTGTTAATTCAGCACAGTTTGCAAAAGCGTAGTTTCCGATGCTCGTCACACTGTCGGGAATAACAATT
>JBJFHW010000075.1:0-4820 GCA_051893965.1 Acutalibacteraceae bacterium | reverse complement strand
GTGGGGCAGAGAGTGATAAACTATACAATTTCGCCGCGGCGAAATGATAAAGTTTATTGTTTTCTGCCCCGCGTAGTCACTGCAGGCTTGGCCTGCCGGGCGGTGCCCATAAATTACAATTCAGCGCAAAAATCGCCTTTGTTCATCGTTGTAATATTCATACATCTGCGCCCTGAAAGCACTGTCTTCAATTCTTTCACTGCCGTCAAGCAAAAGGCTTGTGACTTTTTCAATCACGGCAAGGCGCATATCTTCGTTGTATGCTTCAAGCACATAGCCTGCAATATCCTTGATTTCATGGGGAAAACCGCCCGACGGCCTGAAAAGATTGATTCCGATTCCGACAATGATAAAATCAACGTTTTTCTCTGTTGACTGCGCCTGGGTTAAAATGCCGCAGATTTTTTTGCCGCTTAGGTAAATATCATTGACAGGCTTGATTTTGGTTGTTGTGCCGCAGAGGCTGTCAAGGGCTTTGCTTACGGCAACGGCGGCAAGGGGCGTGATGTCAAGCATGCGCTCGTTTGAAATGCCGCGCAGTAAAATGCTCATATAAACGCCCGTCTTTCCCGGCGAATAAAAGGAACGGCCGTTTGTGCCTTTGCCTTTTGTCTGCTCTTTTGCGGTTATAACCGTACCTGCCGGTGCGCCGTTTCGGGCGAGTGCATAAAGTTCATCGTTTGTTGACGGACAGGAATTTAAGTTTATATATTGAGGCTGAATCATTTTGAAAAAATCCCTTCTTCGTTCTTTATTTTATACTTTAACATTTCAAAGTGCTGAAAGCAACCGATTTTTCGTAATTTTGTAAAAAATTTTACGGTTGTGTCTGTGCATATTTCATAAAATTTTTTTAATTGTTTGCTTTATATAACTTTTTTCGACATATTGTGATATAATACAAAAGGTTGAAGTCAAGCGTATTTCGCTTGGCTTTCATTCCGAATTGCAGATGATAAGCGCAGTTTTTTTGTGCGGACAAAATTTCGGTATTTTTATTTTTGCTTTGATTTTGTTCAATATTTTTCAGAAGTTCTGCGTAAAATTTACTGCAGTTGATTTGCAGACGGTGCATGCCGGTCTGCGCAAAAAAGGGCAGCAGATGTGTTGTCAAATTTATTAACAAGGAGGAGTTTTATGGCTAATAACTCAACATCAGTCAAAGATAAGGCAACAGCCCTTGTCGACAAAGTCAAAACCTATTGGAAAACGCCCATGCCGAACCGCTATATGACTTTCAGGGAAATTGCGGCTTATTCGGGCGGCGGAATAGGTGCTTACATGATCATCACACTCGGTACGGCGTGTCTGCTTGCAACGGGAAATGTTCTCATTTCCAGCGCACTCGGCGTCGGCGCAACCGATATGTATATAATGTATGTTATTGCAGTTCTTGCAAACATTCCTCTCACCGGCATCAGAGCCAACATCATTGACAACACCCGGAACAAAGAAGGTAAATACAGACCTTACATAGTAACGATGGCAATTCCGACCGCTGTTATCTGCATTCTGATGGTCTGGTTCCCATACAGCTGGCTTGAAACGGTGTTCACCGGAACACTTTTCGGAAAAAGCACCGCTTATGTTGTCAAATGTGCCATTATCATGGTCTTGAACCTTTTCCTGCACTTTTTCTATTATTTCTTCTATGATGCTTATGAAAACCTTATCCATGTTCTTTCTCCGAACTCTCAGGAGCGTGCCGATGTTTCTTCGGTCAAGAGCATTGTTTATTCATTCGCACCCACAGTTGTTAACCTTTTCACGCCGATTATCGCCCAGCATATTTTCCACACAAACACAACGGATATCCGTGTTTACAGACTTCTTTATCCCATTCTCGGTGTAATCGGTATTCTTCTTTGCATTGTTGTTTATAAATATACGGAAGAAAAAATTGTTCAGGCAAGAACCCATGTTATTCAGATAAGACTGATTGACGCACTTCGTGAAGTGGCAAAGAACAAATATTTCTGGATCATTTCTCTTGCGTCATGGATCGGCTTCCTCGAAAGCTCCTATGCCAACATTCTCGCCTGGCTTTATAACTACGGCGGTGCCTGCTCGGGCACGGTTTACGGTCTTCTGATCACAATTTACGGAAACTCTTCGCTTTGGGGTATGTTGCTTGCGCCGTTCTGTATTCGTCGCTGGGGTAAAAAGAAAGTGCTTGTTGTAACGAACATTTTCAACATTGTCTTTATTCTGATGATGTATCCGTTCACACAGTCAATTCAGGTCACAACCATCTGGCTTGTTATGGGCTGCCTTTATCTCAACGGTTTTATGGGTGCGTTCATGCACATTCTCAACCCCGCAATTCAGGCGGACATCAGAGATTATCAGCAATACAGAACCGGCGAGCGAATTGACGGAATGTTCTCGGCTGTCAACACCATCGGAACCGTTATCGCCCTTGCCACTTCATCGGTTCTTCCGATTATCTATGAAAAAGGCGGAATCACGGAAGCCGGAGCAAAAGCCGTAACTTCCAACCCGAATGTTCTTTCCAGAATGCTCGGCGACGGTCAGACCGTCGGTCAGATTCTTGAAGCGCAGCTTGCAAACGGACAGAACAACTATATTAACCCGTATTCAGCACTTTATGATCCCGATATACTTCTGAGCCTGCTTCATGTTCTGATTATTGTTTCAGCCATCGGCGCACTGATGAATGTTATTCCGTATGCATGGTATGACTTCACGGAGCAGAAACAAAAATCAATTGTCCGTGTTCTCAAGGTTCGCGCGATGTTTGAAGATTACGGCAACGGAATTATCGACAACGGCAGACTTGTTGAAGCAATCGACATCATCAGAGAATCAAGAGCCAACGCCGAAAAAGAAATCAAAGTGGTTAAAAAGGCAGACTACAGGAAAGAAAATTACGCAAACAACAAAAAGGCGGCTAAAACAGCTTATAAAGAAGCCCTTGAAGCAAACGAAGAAATTGAAATTGCAAAATTTGTTTGCGAAGAGCTGGATAAATTCTCAACCGATCTTTATATCCATGAGCTTGAAGTCAGCAGGGATATTTATCTCGGCGGAATTGACGCTATCAGAAACAAGGAAAGAAGCGAGCTTAAAAAGCAGCTGAAAAACGCAAAAGCAATGCCGAAGAAAACCGATGAAGAAAAGGCGCTTCGCAAATATGAAATTGAACTTGCCCGCACAAGCCTTTCTTCATGGAAAGCGGCAAAGAAATATTTCAAACCCGGCGAAGAAATGGTTGCTCCGGACTTTGCGGTTCTTGAAGGCTATTTTGACGAAGAAGATCAGTGCGACGAAAAACTCAAAGAGCTTTATCAGGCAAGAAGAGATGCTGTCAAGGCAAAAGACAAAGCAGAAGTTTCAAGAATCAAAGCTGAAATCAAAGCTGTTTCGGATAAACGCAGCAGCATCAGAAAAGATTCAAAAACCGAAATGGATCGCCATGCCTATTTCAACCGTGCGGCAAAGGTATATCTTGACGCCGAAAAGCTGATAAAGCAGGCTGAAAACTATGAGCGCTTTGATGAAATTGCCGAAAAATATGACGAAGCAAAAGAGAACCACGAAAAGGCTCTTGAAGAGCTTGCCGCAGAAGCCGCAAGAGTGGCCGCTGAAGAAAAAGAAGAGGCAAAGCGAATCAAGGCAGAAAAAGCGCTTGCAAAAGCCGAAAAAAAGAACAGAAAAAACAAAGATGAAAAAGAAAAAATTAAAAATAAAAAGGATAAAACAACAAGCTCCAAAAAATAATTTTTCTTTTTGCAAACATGAAACAGAATATCACCGCAGCAGGTTCGTCTTGTTGCGGTGATTTTTTTATCTTTAAAAGCTTCTGTCGTTATATTTTTCTGCCCTTGTCCATATAAATCAAAGGTAGAGTTTTTCCTTTGCCGGAAGCAAAAGCAGAGGAAAGTGCAGATAAGAAGAAAGGAACGGACGATTGATATGATGAATTATGTGTGGCCTGTGATGATTCTTTTTGCTTTTGTTGCAAGCATCATAACGGGAAATATGTCTGAGCTTTCAAGTGCAATCATTCAAGGCGGGCAGGACGCAGTCAGCTTGCTTCTGAGGCTTGTTGCGATGCTTTGCCTTTGGGGCGGCATCATGGAGATTGCTCAGCAGGCAGGTGTGACAAAGGCGCTCAGCCGTTTTATGTATCCGGTGATGAAACTGATTTTTCCGCGGCTCAAAAACGAAACCTATGCGCTTGAAGCAATTTCAATGAATGTAACAGCTAACATTCTGGGGCTGGGCAATGCCGCAACACCGCTGGGGCTGGAAGCGATGCGCAGGCTTCAGCTGATCAATCCGGACACATCACGGGCAAGCGACGAAATGGTTGTTTTTGTTGTGATGAACACGGCGGCGATGCACATTATTCCGACCACGGTTGCCACGCTGAGGGGACAATACGGCTCAAAAAGCCCGATGGAGATTATGCCGGCTTCCATTCTGACATCGGCTTGTGCGCTGACGGTTGCCATCACAGCGGCAAGCACCGCTTGCATGCTCACGCGGGGCAAAAAGCGGAACTCTTTGCATTTGCGCCGCGAGGGAAAGTGAGCGAAAAAGGAGTAAAGTTTTTTGGCAAGCACCGCTTGCATGCTCACGGTCGCACGGCGACACCGCTCCCGTTCGGGTTGATGCTTGAATTTTTAATTAAGTGCCCGAGCCGGAAGCGAAGCAAAAAGGAGCAAGTTTTTTGGCAGGCCAAGCCTGCGGTGATTACGCGGGGCAGAAAGCAATAAACTTTATGGTTTCGCCGCGAGGTAAAGTGAGCGAAAAAGGAGTAAAGTTTTTTGGCAAGCACCGCTTGCATGCTCACG
>JBJFHW010000074.1:0-4850 GCA_051893965.1 Acutalibacteraceae bacterium | reverse complement strand
CACGGTACACAGCCGAAAGAATATCCTTGACGGAATAAGCGAACAAAAAGAACTCGCCTGCATTTTCCGGTGTATATCGGATCGCTTCGTCGATCCGGTGTTCCGCTTTCCACCGTTTCCAAAGCTGCATCAGCTTGAACGTGATGGCGTCGTTTTTCGTTTTGAAGTTCCGAAACCATGTGGAGCGGTTGACGCCTGCCGTTCCGGCAATTTCGTTGACCGTGATTTTGGAAAAACTCTTTTCTTTCATCAGCTGCAAAAGCGAATCCGCCATGCACTCTTTCAAAAATTCTGTTGTTTTCGGACTGGCGCCCATAAAAGATCGCTCCTTTTTTGTGCATCATTTTAGCCGGAAAGTTGCTTTTGCGCTTCACAATCTTGTGTTTTCCGCCTGACAGACCTATAATGTATTATGCAACTTTAGTCGCTTTTTGCGGCTTATGTCTTTTTAATCATACCCGATAAGGATGAAAAAGTCAACAAAAAAGAAAGGGCAGGAAAATACGATGGAAAACACAACATTAAAGCCGTTCGGCATGAGAGACAAAATCGGATACGCCCTGGGCGACCTCGGCTGCAATATGTCGTTTCAGTTCGTTTCGTCCTATATGTTTCTGTTTTATACCCAATGTATCGGACTGAGCACCAAAAGCTGGGCATGGATTATTATTGTTTCCAAAATCTGGGACGCAATAAACGATGTGATGATCGGCGGTCTTGTTGACAATAGGCAAATCAGTAAAAAAAGCAAGTTCAAGCCCTGGATTACCATCGGTTCAATCGGCCTTGTCGCCTTTACCGTTCTGATTTTTGTCCCGGTTCATGATCTGTCGGAACTCGGAAAAATTCTCTGGTGCCTTGCTTCCTATTGCCTGTGGTCTGTTGCCTATACAATGGTCAATGTTCCGTACGGCTCGCTTCATTCGGTTATCACATCAGACCCGAAGCAAAGAACAACGCTGTCCACCTTCCGTTCCATCGGTGCCGGAACCGCCATGATTCTTGTCATGCTTCTTCCGAAAATCGTGTATAAGGATAATCAGCTTCATGCCAACACCGTATTTTTTGTATCTGTTATCCTTTCTGTTGTCTCGTTTTTCATCTTTATCGTCATGAAACGCATGGTTGTCGAACGGGTACAGAGAACAGAAGTTCAGCAAAAGACCAACTATTTTGCCGCCGTCAAATCGTTCTTTACCAACCGTGCGATGATTGCCATCACCATCGTCACGGTAGCCTGCGTTATCTTCTTTACGGCTTCATCGACCATCAACAACCTTGTTTTTCAGTTTTATTTCGGTGACGCCGGGAAGTCCTCTCTTGCCATGATTGCGTCCTACGGCTCGTATGTTATCTTAATGCCCTTGGCCGGTAAAATCGTATCAAAAATCGGCAAAAAGAGCTTTATCTGCATTTCCTCCGCTATCGGCTTTCTTGCCGGTGTCATCATGCTGTTTCTGCCGATTTCACAAAACAACTCGGGCATCGCGGTCTATATTATCGGCTTGCTGTTTGTCAACATCGGACACAGCGTGTTCCAGATTATCGTCTGGGCTATTGTTGCCGACTGCATTGAGTTAAGCTACCGGAAAAGCGGAATGAGGGAGGAAGGCTCGCTCTATGCGATTTATTCATTCTTCCGCAAGCTCTCGCAGGGAATCGGTTCCGCCGTTGTGGCACTCGCTTTGGGGGCAATCGGTTATGTGGAAACAGCGGCGATTCAGACGCCGCAGGTTGCCGCAAACATCAAGAATCTGTATCTTATATTCATGATTGTCGGTCTTGCTATTATGTTCCTTGCGATGAAATTCATATACAACATCAATTACGAGCAGGAACAAAGCTTTATGACGGAAAGCACGAAAGAAGAATCGCAGACATTTTAAAGAGGGCTATTTATGAAAGGAAATACGATGATCAAAAAAACTGCAAAAGCTGTCGGAGTTACATTTGGCGTTATCATACTTCTTCTTATCATTCTTTTGCTGTCCATTTTTGGCTTTGAACGGCATAATTTTTCAAATATCAATGGCGTTGAAAAGCGTGAGTTTTCCTGTATGCGTGAGGACCTTGAAATCCGGGGCACCGTGTTTCTGCCTGCCGGAACCGATGACGACAGCTTTCCGATTGCCGTTGTGTGTCATGAGTTTATGGCAAACCGTTTGTTTTCGTTTCCGTACGCCTATACTTTGGCGCAAAACGGATATGCCGCCTTTTGCTTTGACTTCAACGGCGGCGGCTTTTTCAGCCAGAGCGAGGGAAAAAGCGTTGAAATGTCCGTGCTGACCGAAAAAGAGGATTTAAAGGCGGTTCTTGATTTTGCCAAAAAGCAGGACTATACAAAGAAAGGCGATATTCTTCTTATGGGGTGCAGTCAGGGCGGTCTCGTCTGTGCGCTGACCGCCGCCGAAATGCAAGACGAAATCAGCGGACTGATTCTTCAATATCCTGCTTTGTCGATTCCCGACGACGCCCGAAAAGGCAGTATGATAAAAGCAGAATTTGACCCGGATAACATTCCCGACCGATTAAACTGCGGTCCGATGAAGCTCGGCAAGCAGTATGTAACCGATGTGATTGACATGAATGTTTATCAGTCCATATCCGGCTACATGGGAAAGGTTCTGCTGATTCACGGAGACGCCGATACGCTCGTTGATATTTCATATTCAAAAGAAGCGTATCGGGTGTATCAGGAAAACGGCGCCGATGCCGGATTCAAATTGATTCCAGGAGCAGGACATATTTTCATAAAGCCAAGCCATATCAAGCTTTCTCAAAAATACATTTCAGAATTTTTGAGCGAGAAAGTCAATTATTGATGATCTTTCTATAAAATGATAATGTAAGCAAAGACACCGCCTGTGTGATATGGGCGGTGCTTTTATCATGATTCTCAAAATAGATTTCCGTGAAGCTGAAAACATTTTCCGACATTCCATTTTAAATTTTGTTCCGATAGTCTGCCGGCATGGCAAAATCAAAATAATGCAGGGAATCTTCCGTTCCGACGCTAAACATCAGTGCTTTTCCGTAAAAAGGAAACGGCTTGATTTCTGCTTCCTTTTCTGCCCGTTCGGTCAGATTCTGCACCATGAAACGGATATAACCTGCGGGCAAGGCGCAATTATCATGAGCCGAATAAATCGCCTTGATCGGATACTTTTGCAGATTCATAAGGCTTTCGCAAAATCGGTCTGAATGCACCTCACTGTGCAGACCGAGCAGAAGCCGACGGGCAACCGTATCTCCGGAAATCAGAATCTGTGTCTTTCGGTCAAAGAGCAGAATGCTGCCCGGCGTGTGTCCCGGGATATGAATGACATCCAGAACTCTGTCGCCTAAATCAATCGTATCCCCACCCTCAATAAATTGCATTTCGGGGAGATTTTTGACTGGCGGCTGAAAGACCGCTCCGTCTTTCAAAAGAAACTCATCTGCCGGATGAAGCAGAATTTTTTCAAATTGCTCCATGTTGTAAATATGGTCAATATGCGCATGCCCGATAACCGTCACCATTTCTTTGCGGCAAAGGCTTTCGGCATACTCCTTGAGCTCCTTTTCTTTAAGCGCAAGGTCATATAGAAGAGCTTTCCGACTGCCGACAATCAGATAACTGTTCCGGCAAGGCTTGCCCGGTTTTTCACAGCAGCCGAAAGTCGTGCTTGCAATGCGGAAAACGCCGTCTGCGATTTCCTTGTGATATAAGGCTGTATTCTGCAGCATCGGATCGTCTCCCTTAAAGGTTTTTTGGGGGCTAAGACTACCGGAAACCTTTTTCAGAATGTACAGTTCACCGTGAGATCGTATTCAAAGGTAGCGGAAACGCTGTCAGGAATCAAAGAGGCCATCATCGAGGGAATATCGAACTTTGACAGATCAATATTGTCCTGATAGACTTCCTTGCATCGGAGCTGCACGGAAGTGAGTTTTCCCGAAGACTTGTCAACGGTTGCCGTCAGTATGCCGTCCGACAGCCGGATTGTTCCCTCGTTTTTCATGAAAATCTGATCGTTCGCTTTCTGGATAGCCGTCATCGCTTCGTTCCCGTCCATATAAAACACATAACCGCCTTTTGAGGGTTTGTCACCTGACGGCACCTGCGTATCTTGCAGATTGAATGTCAGAGACCATGAAGTTCCGTTGTCCGTGATGTCGGACGAGGCGATACAATCGGCGGTCAGGGCCGACAGAGCCGAAACAGCCGCAGGCAGGCTGGCTCCGTTTTGCGGGGTCAGCGTTTCCTCTCCGATAAAGCTGTTCAGAAAGCTGTCGAATCTGTTATTTCCGCTTTCAAAGCTTCCGGTTACCGCAGTGCGGTCATATGTCGCGCTGACAGGGACGCTGATTGCCGCGGCATCATTAAAGACACGCATAGGATCCACTACGGTCTGAGCTGTTGTCTGAGCCGTTGTCGAGGCGGTGGTGGGCACCGTGACGGGGTCCGTTGTCGCCACTGGTGCGGAAGCGGTTGTCGATATTGCCGGAGAAGAGACGGTTATCGGTTCGGATGGTTCTTCCGTTTCTGTTTTTCCGCAGGCTGAAAAGCAGATCATCATGGCGATTGTTACAATCAGAATAAAAGCGTTTTTTCTATTCATGGTCAGTCCTCCTTAACTAAAACTGTATTTACCGCTGCCGATTTCATGAACAGCGTTTTTCCAATAGACCGTTGCTGTGCTATTGCAGGGAATTTCCACCCGGAGGGCGTCCCCGTCCTTTTTCACACGGATTTCTCCCTTTTCGCAAACGAAGCGGCGGTCAAAAGACGCAAACGCTTCGGCGTCCGGGCGGATAATAATATGGGAATAGCCGGGCGTATCGCTGTCAATGCCGCATATCGTGTGACA
>JBJFHW010000073.1:0-4872 GCA_051893965.1 Acutalibacteraceae bacterium | reverse complement strand
AGGAGCCGGTTGTCCAGATGAAATTTTTTCGGCTTTGAGTGTTGACTTTTTCCGCAAGCGCAATTGCGGACGGAATATATTCATCAATATATTTGCGGCAAATTTTCTGAGCATAATCGGTAAAGCCCAGATCAAGGTGTGTTTTTGAAACAACGAAGATTTTTTTCATACTTATGATAATTCCTTTCCGAGGTACAAAATTCGATCTTTTTATTCGTGTTTTTTCTCATCTTGCTCGGCGATGCCGTACAAAACAAAATCAAGAATTCTTTCTAAGTTTTTTTCATGATTATGAAAAACAAAATCAAAATTGCTTTTTGATGACCTTTCGCCGCTTAAATAACCGTTGAGCATGTCCTGAAGCAGAGAATAATACTCCAATGCATCTGTTTCGCATATGCCTTTTCTGAGCTTTATATTATCAATAGCACGCATATATACACTTTTGTTAAATTCGTCAAATCTGCTCTTGACATTTTTTATTTTTTCGGAAAACTCGTTGTTATCCGTCAGCATGACCGCAAAAATCAGCCGGCTGTAATTCGGGTGCGCTTCAAAGAATTTATATCGTTCTGTCATATACAATTTAAAATCGGTTCCGAACTCGTAACGGCTCATATAGGAAACAAATTCATCTGCTGCATTTTGAATACAGCGCAGATACAGATCCTCTTTGCTTTTAAAGTTATGATAAATAAGCCCTTTTGAAATGCCGTGTTTCTGGCAGATTTGGTTTACCGTTGCGCCGTCAAAGCCATACAGGGCAAACTCTTCGGTGGCGGCTTTTAAAATCTTTTCCTTTGTTATTTCGGTTTTTAAATCTTTTTTCATATCTTGTCCCTTTCGTTATTGACAACACGGTCAACAATCAGTATAATTGTTTATTGACCGCACGGTCAATAACAGTATATTATGGATTTCGGACAGTGTCAAGACCTGTTTTGAAATCTGCGTTACGGGGGTAGGCAAAATTCAATGAAAATTAAATTAAAGGACAAAACAACAAAAGAAATTCTTGCGTTTTCGCTGATGCCGTTCGGCATGAGTATGCTTTACACTTTAATCGGAACAGCGCTGAACATGTATTTTACCGATGTTCTCGGGCTGTCGCTTGCCATGACAAGCATCGTTCTTTCGGCAACAAAAATCTGGGACGCCATCAATGATCCGTTAATGGGCATGATTGTTGACAAAACGCATACAAAGCTCGGCAAATGCCGCCCGTACATATTCTGGATGAGCGGTCCGGTTATTATAGTCACTGCTCTTTTATTTGCTCCTGTTAACTTTGGTCAAAAGGGCAATTTCATTTATGCAATTGTAGCGTATCTTCTTTATTACACGGTTTACACGGCGCTTGATATTCCTTATCAGGGCTTGACGCCGCTTGTTTTCCCGGAAGATAAAAAGCGCGTTAAAGCCGTTTCATTCAGTAATATACTCGGTTCGCTCGGTTCGGTTCTTCCGTCCATTCTGTTCTTTACCGTTGCGGGCTTCTGGGGCAGAGATAACCAGAAAATGGGCTATTTCGGCTCGGCTGTTATTTTTGCCGCTCTTGCCGGTATTCCGATGTTCCTTTCGGGCTTCGGAATCAAAGAAAAAGTCTATATTCCGCCGAGAAAGGATAAATATATAGACGGCTTAAAGGTTGTTTTCAAGGACAGAAAGTTTGTCTGCCTGGTTATTGCCGCGTTCTTCTCATCGCTTATGAATATGGGCGCTATGTTCCTGCCGTATTTTGCAAAATGGAACTGCGCAGGCGTTATTCCGATTGACAGCTTGTGCAATTGGATACAAAACACTTTCGGCATTTCCATTCAGCTGACAAGCGAGGGACTTCTGACGCCGCTGCTTCAGGTCGGAAGCGGACTTTCCTATATGCTTTCCATGGCGCTTGTTCCGGTGTTCCTGAAAAAAATGGACAAGAAAACGCTTTGGATCGGCGTTTCGCTTGCCGGAATTGTTGCCGATGTGCTCTGCTTTGTAATCGGCGTCTGGATTGTTCCGTATAATACCGTTGCCGGTGCGATTGTTTATACAATTCTGCGATTCTTCACAAACTTCCCGGTCGGCGTGATAACGGTTCTGCTTGTTGCCATGTTCTCCGATGTTGTTGATGACCTTGAAATGAAAACCGGCAAGCGCCTTGAGGGAACCGTATTTTCATTCAGAAGCCTTGTCGGCAAAATCTCCTATGCAATCTTTAACGTGGTCATGCTTAATATTGTTGACAAATTCGGCTATAATGCCGATGTTATGACAACACTTACGGATAATCTTACAAAACCCCTCATTCAAAGCACAACAACCGCAACAATAATCGGCGGTGTTGACTACACACTGCTTCTTAACGTAATTTTCTTCATGCTTACCGCGCTCGGCGCTGTTGGTCTGCTGCTTCAGACAATTCCGATGTTCTTCTATAAGTTCGACGAAAAGGCACAGGAAGAAAAACTCAGAGTATTCAGAAAAGCAAAAGAGGAAAGAGAAAAGGCGGAACTGAATGCCGCCATGGAATATTCAGAACTCAAAAGCTGATGGTTAAAACGCATATATTTGATTTATTATAAAGCTTATTTTTAGAATAATAAAACGTAAATTTGGCTTATGACAAAAGAGCACAGATTGTTTCCGTAATTGTTATTACAATTATATCGGAAAGGTCTGTGCTCTTTTTTTCTTGATAATTGATAAAAGTAATTGACGGTAACGGTTAATTTTGTTAAAATAAAAACAAGGTTAACGAGATCATAAATTTAAAAATACGAAAAAGTGATTTTTTTCAATGAATTTATCAGACGACTGATTTTGCTTATAAGGAGAGATCATTATGTTTTCCAAAATCGTTTCAATTTTTGTTGTTATTGCAACTGCAATCATGTCTTTGACTGTTTCTTCAAACACGGTTACGGCGCCGCCCGACAACAGCGATTTTACCCCTGTAATTCGCTTTGTTGCCGCAAGCGATACGCATCTTGTTTCAATTGCGGATAAGAGATCGCAGAAAATGCAAAAGGTTATGACTCTTGCATACAGCGATGCCGAGCAGGACGAAAACTACAAAACGGTTGACGCTGCTGTGTTTGCCGGTGATCTGACGGATAACGGCACATTAAGCCAGTTTATTAACTTCAAAGCAACGGCTGACAGCGTTTTAAAAGACGAAACCGCACTTCTGCCTGTTGCGGCAAAAAGCCATGACGGAAGTACGTTCGGCAAAACCTCGCTGAGTATTTTTGAACATCTGACAGGGCTGACATCTGATTATCACAAGGTGATAAACGGCTTTCATTTCATCGGTATTTCCGCTTCAAAAACCAAAGGGGAGCATTACAGCGAATATCAGAGAACATGGCTCAAGCAGCAGCTTGATGAGGCTGTTAAAGATGACAGCGAAAAACCGATTTTTGTCATTCAGCATGAGCATATCACAGATACTGTTTACGGCAGCACCGAATTCGATGGCTGGGGGCTTGACTATTTTAAGGATATTTTGTGTCAATATCCGACAGTGGTTGATTTTTCCGGTCACTCGCATTATCCGCTCAACGATCCGAGAAGCGTCTGGCAGGGTGAGTTCACCGCCATTGGAACGGGCGCACTCAAATATGCTGAATTTACCGTTGACGGTGAAAGAGAAGTTCACCCGGAAAACAACGAAACAATAGCGCAGATGTGGATTGTTGAGGTTGATAAGGATAACAGAATAAGGCTTCGCGGCTTCGACGCGCAAAGCGCCACACTGCTTTGTGAATATCTTCTTACGGATCTTTCCGATGTTTCAAAAAGGCAGTGCACGCCAAAGCAGCAGGAGGCGGCAGCTGTTGCGCCGAAATTCAATGAAGATGCCGCACTTACGGTTAAAAAGTGTGCAGGAAAGGTTCAGGTAACCATACCGAAGGCAGAGGGCACGATCAATAATCCGGTTTTTCTTTATCGTATCGTTGTGCTTGATGAAAACGGAAATCAGGTTTCGTCCGAATATGTTATGAACAACTCATGGTCAGGCAAACCATATGAAAGCATAAGCATTCAGATAAAGGCCAAGCAGGGCTATACGGTTCAGGTTGCCGCAGAGAATGCATACGGTATGCAGTCACAGATGCTTTGTGTGACTGTAAAGTGAAATAAGAAATAAAATTACTTTTCAAAAAACAGAAAAAGCGTTCGGTCAAGACAGATAACCGAACGCTTTCGTTATCAAAAAAATTATTCGCGGCATTCAGGTTGGCGTTTTTTCATTTTTCCACGCGTAAATCCTACGGGCAATACCTGATAAGGCGTAATTATTTTTGTAAATCCTCTTGAAAACCTACTAAAAAGATGTTATTATTAGGTAACACCGGATTAATGGTTAAGATGATTTATGAAAGGTGAATCTTTATGAAGATTTCAACAAAAGGAAGATATGCGCTTCGCATGATGCTTGACCTTGCCGTTCATCAGAACGGAGATTACATTGCTCTTAAAGATATTGCCAAAAGGCAGAATATATCCAAAAAATACCTTGAACAAATTGTTCCGATCCTTAACAAATCGGGGATATTGCAGGCAAACCGCGGCTTTCAGGGCGGCTATCGTCTTGCGAAAACGCCTGATAAATATACGGTCGGTGATATTCTTCGCCTTACGGAGGGAAGTCTTGCTCCTGTTTTCTGCGTTGAAGATGAAGCCGAATGTGAACGCAGCGGTTATTGTCCGACTTTGTTTGTCTGGAAAGGACTTTACGACACCGTCAATCACTATCTTGATTCCATCACACTTCAGGATATTGTAGACAGGCAAAATGCTCAGCAAACAGATAATTATGTAATTTAAGGAATCTCTGAATAAATCACAATATACACTTTGATGCACAGCTTCCTTAATATA
>JBJFHW010000072.1:0-4876 GCA_051893965.1 Acutalibacteraceae bacterium | reverse complement strand
ATATTGTTCTGGCTTTTTGGAGAAAGCACAAAGAAAAACAGCTTGAAACCGTGGCAAAATCAGAAATAAATGATCAGACAGACACTTTGGATAAGGAGCCCGTCACGGCTGAATAATTCAATAAAACAGTCCGGTACCGCTGCAAGTTGGCGGTGCCGGATTCTTTATCCTTTGAATAGTTTATGCAAAAACAGCACACCGTCCGAAATGAGCGATGTGCTGTTTCATGTTTATCTGTCAGCAAATTTTATAAAATTTCAATCAGTCTTTCTCTGATTGCGGCAATGAATTCTTTTGTTGTCAGAGCCGTTGCTTCGCTGCCCTGCCACAGACCGACAAGATCCTTTGTCATTCTTCCGCTTTCAATCACATCAAGCGAAGCTTTTTCAAGCTTGTCCGCAAAAGCCATCAGCTCGTTGTTGCCGTCAAGCTCGCCGCGCTTTCTGAGCGCGCCCGTCCAGGCAAAAATGGTTGCAATCGGGTTTGTTGAGGTCTCTTCGCCGTCAAGATAGCGATAGTAATGTCTGGTAACCGTTCCGTGTGCGGCTTCATATTCATAGTTGCCGTCGGGGCTTACCAGCACGCTGGTCATCATGGCAAGGGAACCGAAAGCGGTTGAAACCATGTCGCTCATAACATCGCCGTCATAGTTCTTGCATGCCCAGATATAGCCGCCCTTTGAGCGGATTACTCTTGCAACGGCATCGTCAATGAGCGTATAGAAATAGGTGATGCCTGCTTTTTCAAAAGCTTCTTTATATTCGTTTTCATAAATTTCTTCAAAAATCAGCTTAAAGGTCTGATCATATTGCTTTGAAATGGTGTCTTTTGTTGAAAACCAGAGATCCTGCTTGGTCGAAAGCGCATAGTTAAAGCAGGAATGCGCAAATGAACGAATGGAAGAATCCTTGTTATACATACCCTGAATGACGCCGCCGCATTCAAAATCATAAATGGTTGCGCGCTGTTCTTCGCCGTCCTCACTTGTGAAAACAAGCTCAGCCTTGCCCGGCTTGGTTGTGCGAAATTCCGTTGCCTTATAAACATCACCGTAAGCATGACGGGCAATGGTGATGGGCTTTTCCCAGCTTCTGACAGAGGGCTTGATGCCGCTGACAAGAACCGGGGTGCGGAAAACCGTTCCGTCAAGAATGGCACGAATTGTTCCGTTCGGGCTTTTCCACATTTCTTTGAGCTTGTATTCCTCAACACGCTGCGCGTTGGGCGTGATGGTTGCACATTTCACGCCGACATGATATTTTTTGATTGCTTCGCCGGCATCAATGCTGACCTGATCGTTTGTTTCGTCACGGTGAGGCAGTCCGAGGTCATAATATTCCGTGTTCAGTTCAACGAAATCGGACAGAAGCTCATCTTTAATCATCTTCCAGATGACACGGGTCATTTCGTCGCCGTCCATTTCAACAATTTTGCCCATTTTAATTTTTTCCATAGGTAAAAACCCCTTTCTCATTATGATAAAACAGGTATCCGCTGAACGAATCGGCGGATTACCTGCAAAAATGTTCAGTTTTTATTATTCGCCTTTCATTTCAAGAAGCTTCACTTTTCCGTCATAAGCGGCAACGGAAACCTTGATGGAATCTTCAATGGCTGCTTCGATGTCGTCATCTTCAACGCCGAGCGCACGGCAATAGGCGTCGTTGATGAAAAGGTCAAGATCCATGATGTCGGGAAGATTGAAAACATCCATGCCCGAATCAATTTTTCTCTTTTTGTAATCAAGAGCCGGCTTAATCATGCCGAAGCGCATCATCCACGGAGCAACGCTGACAATTTTTCTGTCGGCACCCATTCCGCGCGCTTTATAAACAATGGCGAGGAATTCTTTCCATGTCATGTTATACATGCTGATGGGAATGGCTTCAAAGCCGGATTTTTGTCTTTCGGCTGCACCTGCAATTGCCTGACCGACCTGTCTGCAGGTAAGCATTGCCGTGCCTCCCTTGGGATACATGGTAAACGGCCATTTATCCATGAAAGCAATCTGTTCAATCAGAATTGTCCAGACCGGTTTTCTGCCCGGCTGTGTGCCGAAAATATACGGAAGCTCAAGAACGGCAACAGAGAAGTTGTCATCAGCGAAAGATTCGCAAACTTCTTCCTGCATCAGGCGGGATTTGAAATACGGATTTCTCTGGTCAAGCTTCATGTCGGGTCTTGTTTTTGAAAGATAGGCAAAATAGGAGCCGAGAACAACCGCTCTTTTCACACCGGCTTTTTTGCACAGCGGGAAAATTCTCTTCAGCGGTGCAATATTGTATTTATTGTAATAATCCATAACGGGAGCAGGAAATTCCACTCTTTCATCAACGCCTGCGGCAAAAATGAAAACATCCATGCCCTTGAGCATTTCAAGAATTTCGTCATCGGTTTTTTTGTTGATGTCGCCGAAAATGATTTCCATTTCTTCCGGAATCGGCGCTCCCTCGGGCAAAGGCGGAAGAGCAACGGATTTTACCTTGTGGCCTTTTTTAATCAGGCTGATTGCGGCTTCACAGCCGAGAAGACCTGTGCCTCCGATCATAAATACGTTCATAAATTACACCTACTTTAAGAAAATTTATATAGTTGCGGCAGCTTCCTGCCCGCTTTCTGAATAATGATACTATAAAGCAGAGTGTTTTGTCAACTTTTGTGAGGAAATATTAACAAAATGAAAACAAAAAAGCTTGTTGAAATCGGAAGCCTTCAGCAATAAAAAAAACGTGCGGCTGACGATAATCAACCGCACATTTTGGATAAAAACGATTTGTTAAGCTTTTTACCATTTAACTCCTGCGTCATCATTTTTAACAGATTCGCCGAAGAGGATTGCCAAAAGGTCTTTTAAGAGTTCACGGATTTTTGCGATGATTTCTTCAACTGACATTACAAAACACCTCCTTGTGTTTATCTTTAATTGTATTCTAACATACATGTAACAAAAATGCAATACTTAATTCAAAAAAAATTCATTATTTTTTCTTGAATGATAATCTGTTGTTTTTTTCATTCTTTATAAACTTTTTAATCAGTCTGATTGCCGTTTAAGAGCCAAGAAAACCTGTGCCTGCAATCATAAATACATTCAGCATTACACCTGAATGAAAAACCTTCTGAAATCAACAGCTATCTTTCAGCAATAAAAAATATGCGGCTGACTATCATCAGCCGCATATTTTTGATAAATCAAACAATTAACTTAAAGTCTTTTAATACGGTCTTGCGCTTTCTCCGCCTTCACCGGCAACTACCTTACCAATGATATCCCAGAGATCTTTAAGAAGTTCAAAAACCTTTTCAAGAATTTCTTCGATTGACATTAGAATACACCTCCTTATGTTTATCTTTGCGTATATTTTATCACAAATTTTACAAACATGCAACACTTAATTCAAAAACAATTCATTAATTTTTATTAAAAGAAAAGAGACAAACCAAGGCCTGTCTCTTTCGATTCATTATTTATTGAGAAATAATTATGCAGCTGTTGTTGCGTCTTCTTCAGCGTCCTTTACGAAAAGGCCCTTAACGATTTCCCAAAAATCTTTAAGAAGTTCAAAAACTTTTGCGAGGATTTCTTCGATTGACATTTAAATACACCTCCTTATATTATCTTTGAATGTATTCTAACACATCTTTAACAGAAATACAATACTTAATTCAAAAAAAATTCATTGATTTTTAGTTTATCTATTACTTTCATTCTTATTTGCCAAAAAGAGACAGACAAAACGCCTGTCTCTTTTTGAATTATCAGATCATAAATTTAATTATTAATATTTTGCTGCCGGTTCACCGAAAAGAATTGCGAAAATTGATTCAAAGAACTCTTTGATTTTTGCGATGATTACATCGATTCCCATTTAAAACACCTCCTTATGTTTATCTTGCAACTGTATTCTACCATACACTTAACAAAAAAGCAATACTTTGTTCAAAAAAAATTCATTAATATTTTTAAAAAAGACAATTCATATTTTTTAATTTTTTGCTGAAAAAAGAGACAGACGAAACCGCCCGTCTCTTTTGTTGAATTATTTGAATAATATAAGCATTATTCACCTGTTGTTTCTGTGCTTTCGTCTGTTGACTCAAAAAACTTTTTAACAAGAGCAACCAAGTCTTTAATGAGATCAATAAACATTGTGAAGAATTTTTTCAAATCACCGATTGTCTGCATGGTATTGCACCTCCTTACTATTATTCGCTGAAATTCTTTAACCGAATGGTAAAGGATTAAGGTTAAAATAATTATAACACCCTATTCCAAAAAATGTCAATAGCGAAACCTTCTTGACTTATTTCTATATAAATTAAGCATGAATTTTTTCAAGATTTTTAAACTTTATTTTAATTTTTTTGAAAAAATTAGGGCAAAATATTAATAGTTTGTTACGAATATGTTGACAAATGTAGATAAAAGGTATATATTGGATATATAAAATTTTTGAGGAGATGATTTTATGAAATTTACCAAAAAAATCTTGTGCGTAATTTTGTCTCTGATGATGATGGTCTCAATGTTTACCGTGTCATCGGCGGCGGCAATCGGCTCAATTACATCTTTTAAAATCAACGCCTACGGCAACGGCGAAAATTCAATTGACAGTATAAACTGGTATAAGGGAAGCGACGGAACATACTATATGTTTCTTCCCGCAGACGCCGATCTGAGTTCGTTAACCGTATGGTATCAGGCAAGCGGCGATGTTACTGTCTCAGGCAGTAAGCTGGTCAGCGGCGAAAAAACAAATGCTTTTTCAAAGCCCGGTTTATATAAGCTTACGGTGGGCATCAAAAACTATTCGCTTTATGTAATGCGTTCGGCTGAAATTCCGTCCGTATATATTACCACCGAATCCGGAAGCCT
>JBJFHW010000071.1:0-4959 GCA_051893965.1 Acutalibacteraceae bacterium | reverse complement strand
GCAACCGTCAGTTTTGTGCCGCCGTTCATTCCGCTGTCCCAATAGCAGCCTGCTCCAGTTTTTGTGCCGTAGGTCAGGCGAATACCTTTATAAAGAATGGAAGAGTTGTTCACATGGTCATGACCGCAGATCATGTTTTTGGTGCTGCCGAGAGAGCGGCAAAGCTCAAAGAAACCGTTGTTGACAGGGGAGCAGCAAACATCTTCGCCGTTCTTTCCGAAAGAAACATCTTTGTATTCATCGTTATACGGACCGTCTTTGATTTCTGATGTGTCAGCGTCTGTTTTGATCGAAGCAGCATTCCATGCGTCAGCATATTCACAAACAGGAATGTGGAAAAATACCGAACTTTCAACAGTTTTTCCTTCCTGCTTGGCAACGCCGTCAAGCACCCATTTGTACCACTGCATCTGATTGCTCCAAAGATGGTCATAGCCGGAAACTTTTCCGCTTTCTGTTTCAAATGTTGCGTCTGAATGGGTGTCCATCATGAATATTGTGTGCACAACATGACCGTTTTCTGTGATGTTGATAACATAGTTGCCGTAGCCCATATCCTTCGGACCGAATTTGAACAGGCAGTTTTTTGCTTCGGTGAACTTATATGCGGCCCAGAACTCGCTCAGAAGTCCCTGACCGTCATGGTTGCCCATAATCGGTGCCCACGGGATACCGTAGGAATCAAGCTGTTTTATAAGCTCAATATAAGCCATGGTTCCCCAAGCGTTGTCGCCGGTCATTGTGATCAGGTCGGGTTTTACATCGTTTACAAGCTTGTCAATGGTTTTCTTTGCAAGCTCGCCGTTTTTGCCGTAAACTTCATAATCTTCAAGCTGAACGTCGGTAATGTTGAGAATCACAAAGTCTTTGCCGGGCTCTTTTTCAATTTCCTGAGCGTAGCTTGCGGTGTATTCGCTTTCGGGCGACCAGTTTTCAAAATATGCACTTTCACCGCCGAGCTGTGCGGCAACAGGTGATAAAATCTGAGCCAGCGAAAGCATAAAAGAAAAAATGAGTTTTAAAATGGATGTCATAATTTATCTTCTCCTTTTCATAAATTTACTATATTTTATCATTTCCAATCCTTTGTTTTGTTGATAAAAAAGAAAATTATAAAATAAAAGATGAATAAATTATGAATTTTATCTTACTTGCTGAAGGTAAAACGTTCAAAATAATTCTTAATTGCTTCAAAATGTTTAAAAATTCTTGAATTGCAGGGAGTATTATGTTAAAATTACAGAAAGATTTATTTGGGAGGATATGAATAATGAAGAAAATTCTTTCTGTTTTTCTCAGTCTTTTGATGTGCGTTTTGCTGATTGTTCCGGCTTTTGCCGCACAGCCGCAGAATGCTGTTATAACAGAGCAAAACAGTCTTGAAAATGCTTTTTATGAAAACGAAAACAGCCTGATTGTTTTTGTGACGGGAATCGGTCAGTCTTTTTCCTATAAGTTTGATGAAAAATATCTTGAAGACGGTGCTTTTTCTGTCGGAACGCTTCATGACTATGATAATTATGCGCCGCTGATTGCTTCGGGTGCATACGAAGCCAAGTGGAACCTTTTGAATAATGATTTTTCGTCCGCTCTTTCCGATAATCAAACCCGCAAATCAATTATAAAAATTATTTCGGGTCTTCTCGCTTCCATCGTAACAAGAACGGGAAGCTTCAGTCAGTCCGATGTTGACACGATTGTCCGAAGTCTGTTTTCGGTCAATATTCTTGATGAAAACGGAAACAGTGATCCAAGCGTTGTAACACCGCGATATACCTGCCCGGTCTCGGAATATCCGAGTGTGACGGATGAAAACGGCGAACCGTTCAGTGAAGCCAAAAGCCGTTTTTATTCGTCCATTCCGTGCGCCGAAATTGCAGAAGCAAAGCTCGGTAAAAACTTTGAAGATTATCTTTACTGCTATAATTACTGCGCATTTTCAAACACTGATGAAAATGTCAGCGGACTGAAAACCTTTATTGATACGGCAATCGCCGAAAACAAAGTCGGCGCGAAAAAGGTTGTTCTGGTTCCGATGAGCATGGGTGCATCGGTTGTCAGTGCTTATCTTGCAAAATATCCGCTTGTGAGCGACAATCATGTCCGCCGCGTTGTCAGCATTGTCGGCTGCTGGAACGGCAGTGACCTTGTAACAGACCTTATCAACAAGGAATATGCAAGCAATTCTGCCGATCTTTTCTATAACGGTATTATTGCCGAACTTGTCGGTGAACCGTGGGGCTATCTTGTCAATATGCTGCTGAGAATTTTCCCGAAAGCCGCTTTGAGAAATCTGATTGACAAGGTTGTCGAATCTATATCGAACAATCTTATACTGAACACACCGTCTCTGATGGCGCTTGTTCCGTCTTATGACTATGAAAGCATCAGACCGCTTATCAAAAATGACAGGGTAAAAGCGCAGACCGATGAATACTATACCGCGCAGTCAACGCTGAAAGAAAGAATGGCTGAACTTGAAAAGCAGGGCGTGACATTCTCGTTTATTTCCGGCTACGGTCTTTCTTACGGTGAAAAGACGTCAGATTACAGAGTATTTTCGTTTATGAAATCTGCCGAAAGCACAAACAGCGATGAGATTATCAACATTTCTTCAACCGCTCCGGGAACGAGCTATGTAAAGCCCGGAACACGCTTTGAAGACGAAAGCGGAAGAATTCTTTCTCCCGACGGTTCAATTGATATTTCGACGGCCTATTATAAAGACAGCAGTTGGTATTTCTACGGTCAGAAGCATGAACTTGAAAACAACTATGCGGCTTTAAGCCTTGCCATTGAGCTTGCTCTGGGCAATGTCAAGACCGTCAGCGACTGCGACAATTTCAGCGAGGACGGCTGTCTTTATCCTCAGTTTAATAATTACGAAGACCTCAAAAAGCTGAACAGAACTTATATTCCCGATATGCAGGCTTATCTTGCTGCCGGAGGAACGCTCACCGAAAAACAGCAGGAAATCTATGACAAGGCGCTTGCGGTCAGATATAACACCGTCAACGATCCGAAAGCCGATGAAGCGGCATTGGAGGCGCTTTATAACATGATGATCGAACTCGGAATCTATGACAAAAACGAAATCAGCTTTTTTGAACAAGCGCTTTCAACCGTTCTTCGCACAGGTAGCAACGCCGTGAACAGAATTATCGGACCGAAAGGCTTTATTGACCTTGCAAAGTGATTGAAAACCGTATAAGTAAAAATGCCGGCGCAATGCCGACATTTTGCTTATTTGGGGTTTTATAATTTAGTTTCCTTGGCAGTTATGCTTTTCTTCGCCGCAGGAATGTTCGTGTTCGTGATGGGAACACTGAATATCCGGATTATATTTTAAATTTCCGGCAAGCAAGGCTCTGACTGCTTCGTCTGCCAGACCTGAAGCGCCGCCGTAAAGTTCGATGCCGGCTTTTGCAAGCGCGTCTTTTGCACCTGCGCCAATTCCGCCGCAGATTAAGGCGTCAACTTCTGAAGCAGAAAGAAAACCGGCCAAAGCGCCGTGTCCCTGTCCGTTGGTGCTGACAATCCGACTGCTTATGATTTTTCCGTCCTCGGTTTCATAAAGCTTGAATTTTTCAGCGTGTCCGAAATGCTGAAAAATCATTCCGTCTTTATATGCTACTGCAATTCTCATTTGATTTCTTCCTTTCGGTTGTTTTTATTTAATGATAATCACACTTCTGACATTGAATCATTGGTGCGCCATTTTCTTCTTTGTAAAATGCACCTGCCCATTTGCATATACTCTGCAAAATCGGTACGATAGATTTTCCTTTTTCCGATAAAGAGTATTCAACTTTTGGCGGAATTTCATCATATGATCTGCGCAAAACAATTCCGTTTTCAATCAGATCTTTAAGTGTTGATGAAAGCACGGCATCAGTTATATTTCCCATTTCTTTGCGCAACTGACTGTAACGCAATGTTCCGAGTGCGGCAAGAACACAAATGATTCTTGAATTCCATTTTCCGCCAAACAGTTCCATACCATATTCAAGAGGGCAACGTATATCTTTTTCAAGTTTTCGTTGATATGACATAATGCTTATCCTTTCACAATTTTTTATTATATTTTATTACTGTTACTTGAATTTTTCAAGTAATGTTCAAAAACAAAGTATAAACAATACCATTTATTTATAAAGGCTGAAAAGTTTCAGCCCGGAAAGGCACAGCGGCTGCAGAAAATCCCGCAGCCGTGTTTTGTTTTTATAATACTTTCTTATTATCGGCACCGGGAGTGGAAACAATAACTTTTTCCGGTGTAATTATCAAGGCGCCTTTTGCGGTTGCTGCGCCGTTAAACATCTGTTCAACAGCTTTTTTAAAGCTTATAACGATTTCTCCGTTTGTGATATATTCGGCTGTTCCTTTAATCTGATACCCTTCAAGGCTTTGAATGTCAAAAACAGAAACAGCAATTTTTCCGTTGTTTGCTTTGATGTTTTTGAGGGTTGTCTCAAGAAAAACATCTCCGACAAGAAGCTTTCCGTCATCGGTGACATCTTTAAACGCAACAGGAACAACATTTGGTTCGCCGTCAGAACAGGTAGCAAGATCCCACATACTTGATTTTAAAAGTTTGATTACATTTTCGTTTAACATAATAATGACCTCCGAAATTAAGTTGTGCTCATTTACCTGAGCACGCTCATTATATGAGATTCGTTTCATTCAAACAAGATATTAATCAAATTATTAGTAACTAATAATTTTAATAGTGGCTGTTAATTGACCAAAGTTATCAAAGAAAGGTTGCTGATTTCATTGGCGTCAAGCAAGGAATATTTAAATTATGTTTTAGACGGTCTTTCTCTTCTTGATGAGATAACATACCGCTCCATGATGGGTGAATATATCATTTATTACCGCGGTAAAATTGTCGGCGGAATTTATGATAACAGATTTCTTGTAAAAAATATTAAGTCGGCTCGTGCTCTTATGCCG
>JBJFHW010000070.1:0-4969 GCA_051893965.1 Acutalibacteraceae bacterium | reverse complement strand
GCGCACTGATTTGGTTTGTTTTAGTGCAGACAAATAAGTACGAGCGAAAGATGAGCTTTGCCGTAATGCTGTTTAGCTATGCGGAGGTAGCAATTCACCTATTAGGGGCGGCTTCTTCTCGTGCGTTGCTGCTTGAAAGCGGGGTTTATTCGCCGTTTTACACGCCGGGAATGCTGACTGCTCTTGTCTGCTGGCTCCCATTGGGAATTGTTTATACCGTGTATTTTGTTAAGACACACATTAAAAAGTGGGATGTAATTGGCGGTGTAGCAATTCTTGTGGTTTTAAGCGCATTTCTGATTGTAATGCCGGAAAATTTGCTGAAAAGCGAAGATACCCCTTATGTGTATGACAACGCCGGATGGTATGAACAGTGGATAGATGATAGTGGTATGATTATCAAAAGGGAGCAGAAGTAAGAATGGCTATAGATGAGATCGTTCTGATTTGACAAATATGAAAAGCTCATTATATTTTGATTTTAATAAAAAAAGGATCGACAAATTCCAGTTTGGCAGTATATTTCGAATTTTTCCTCTACTTCGCTAGGGTGCAACAGAGCCAAGAAACTGCACCCAAAGAATTTTGGAAACTGAACCCCTTTGAGATTTCTATCAAAATAACTGTTATTTGCCAAAAGTCCACGGTAATTTTGATAAATTATCGTGGACTTTTTTCATGCCCAAAAACCGCTTGAAATAAGGATATTTGCCGTTTCAGGCAAATATCAACCTCCTGCGAGGAGTTTTATTTCTTTATAATTTACTGCAAATAATTTGCAATATTTGTAGATATGTGGTATAATGCGTAAAAAATTGATGAAAAGGGAATCTACCATGTCACAAGCATTACCAAAAACAAAAGGTACCGTTATTGTCTTGTAGATATTGCCAAGGGTCTTTTTAACGGTATGATAGGAAACTATTTGCTTTACTTTTTCAGCCGACAGTAAAAAGCGGCTTGCCTGATCTATCAATTGATTTGGATAAAGCGCAATATGCATCTGTTCACGGAGCAAACGAACATATTAAAATTCAAAATGTCGGACAATGTGTCTGCTTTTATAAAGAGTTAATAAAGAAAATATCATTTTAAAGATAGGATGACAAAAATGAGTATCAAGAACGAACCGAAAATTAAAACACCTATAACTGCTGCAATCAGAGAACAGCTTGAACACAGGGCTTTATGGATGTATCTTCTTTGTGACGAGGCAAATAAAAAGGGGCTTCCCTCAACCGAGTATGCTCCTGATGCAATTAAGCGCTGCGGACTGTATCAAGGTGCGTTGTTGCGTGAAAAGGGAAAGAAGGGTGATTCCTTAAAGGGATTAAAGAAATCACTTTTTTCAATTTTTGCACAAGCTATTTTTGAAATGAAAATCAAGCAATGCGATGACGACCATTTATTCATAGATTTCCATTACTGTCCGCTTGTAAAGGCTTGGCAAAAGCAAGGCTGTACTGATGAAGAAATCAAAGTGCTTTGTGACCATGCTATGTGCGGCGACAGGGGAATTGCCGAAAGTTTTGGCTGCGTGCTTGATTTGCCAAAAACAATTGCTCGCGGTGATGATATTTGTGAAATTCGTTTTCACCGCCCCGGTAAATAATTATATTGGATTTTAAAAACAGCAGGAAACGGAATTTTTACGGATGATTTCCCAACATTTAGATTTTAATATCGGTATAAAAATAGGAACTTGTTCACGAAGCCTATCCCTGAAATAGAAAGCAATCGGGCAGCCGAAAAAGGCTGCCCGATTGCTGCTTTAATAATATAATCAAAAATAATGTTTTACTTTTGTGAACGCAAACACAAAATTCCGCCGTAATTTGGATAGATTACGGTGGCTTTTTTAGCTAAGGATGTATTGAAAAATATCAAAACATTGTGATATGATGCGTGAGCCAAATCGGAATTTGAAGAACTCTACGGTTAGTTTGGTGTTTTTTCTTTGTCCTTGTGCTAAAATTATTTGTGAAATCTTTATAAAAGGAGCAATATTTATGAATCAAGAAAAAATAGGAAGATTTATATCAGAACTTCGTAAAGAAAAGAATATGACACAACTTGAATTAGCAAATAGATTAGGAATAACAGATAGGGCGATTTCAAAGTGGGAAAATGGCAGAGGTATGCCTGATGTTTCATTGTTTGAACCGCTCTGTAAAGAATTGAATATATCTATAAATGAGTTATTAAAAGGGGAGAAAATTGAAAGCAAGAATATAGAGCAATCATCAGGAGAAACTTTGGTGAATTATAGCAAGTACTTAAAACATAAAGAAAAAAGAAAGAATATTTTATTGTTGATTGCAATTATGATTGTTTTGGTTGCCTTTATATCAATAGTGACATTGTCTTTTAATAAAACTTTTTTTGGAACAAAGTATAGTTCCGATTTTGTTAGCAGCGTCAACATTCCAATACCCAAATATTCATATTATAGCGGAACAAGCGGAATGGAATCATACACTGCAAAATTTAAAACATTAAAACAGCCCGATGAAGTTAATGTTATAATAGATAGATATTTATTGTCTTTGAAAAAAATAGAGTATAATAATGAAGTATATTATTATGACCAAGAAAACGATTTTACAATTCTGCAATATAGAATAAATAATGATGGTATAGGATTTGTCAATACCATTTACATATCGTACACAGATGGAAAGATTGATGATTAACAACTTCTAGTTTGTTGAAATGTTGATAGATGAGAAATTTTTAATCTGAATATAGTAAGGAACGAAAACCTATATCTGATAAGGTGACAGACATGAACTGGATAAACATTTACGGCTTGATTTTTGTAATTGTAATCATGATTCCGAACATCATCTTTGCGATTCGGTGCAGGGACGGTTTTAAAAACAAATGGAAAAATAAAGTTGTTGAAATTATCGAGCAGATCGGAAGATTCGGTTGCTTCGGGTTTATGATGATTCATATTCCGGGCACATGGTTTGGCTGGTGGTCCGATGAGGCGTTTGCAATATATCTGATTGTGGATATGATATTAGTCATACTTTACTGTATCATCTGGATCATTTGCTTTAAGAAAAACAGTATGTTCAGAGCACTGGCACTTTCCATTATTCCGTCCATTCTGTTCTTGTTCAGCGGAATTATGAGCAGATCCGTTTTGTTGATTGTTTCGGCAGTCCTTTTTGCTCCAAGCCATATTCTGATTTCCTATAAAAATGCGAAATGAATATAATAATAACTGACAAAAAAACAACGGCTGTATCACAAACACACGCGATGTTGTGATACAGCCGGTTTTTTATTTACTGCAATAAATTGCAATTGCTTTTTCGGCAAACTCAGCCGTGCCTTCGCCGCCGTTCTGGTCGATATTGGCTTTGAAGCGTTCGTCAGCGTTATACATTTGTCCGAGACCTTGAAGAATCGGCTTTGTGCAGGTGTAATAATTTTCCGTAATGCAGTTTTGAAGCTTTTCAATCAGCTTTTGCGCTTCGTCACTGTCCGGGGACAGATGCCTGATTTTGCCGATTTTAGCGAATATCTGCATCAGCTTGTCGGCAGATGCTTTTTTCTGCTTTTCATTTCGATTTTCCGTCTTTTGCTGATATTCCCTGTATGCCGCTGTCTGACCCCAGCGTTCTTTTGCTTCGGCGGCATATTTGTCAATTTCACTTGTGTCAAATGCTTTAAAATCCATTTTGTAACCTCCGTTTGTTTCAATTTCACGGGCAAGAGCAATCAATTTTTCAATGTGCTCTTTTTTCAGCGTCAACAGCTTGATCTGCTGTTTTAAAGCCTGTTCGCGGTCAAAATTGGGGCTTTCTAAAATTGCTTTGATGTCCTTTAAGGAAAACTCCAGTTCACGAAACAATAAAATCTGCTGCAAGCGTTCAAGCGCCGTATCGTCATACAGCCTGTAACCGGCTTGCGTGACAGCCGTCGGCTTCAGAAGTCCGATGGTGTCATAATGATGAAGTGTGCGCACACTTACACCGGTGAGTTTGCTGACTTGATTTACTGTTCTCATGTTTGGTCTCTCCTTTCAGGGATAAAGCGTGGTGAATTTTTGCCGCGATTGTCTGCTTTTCTCCCGTGCAATAAAGAGTATAAACCATTACGTTACATCAGAGTCAAGAGGTTTTGGAAAATTTTTTGTTTTTTCACCCGAAAGTTATGAAATAAAATAAACCGTTTTATTGTATTTTGATTTTAACAGGTATATAATCTGCATGGCAACATAATATAATTATATTTGTTTTTTATGAGGTTTTATATGAACAACCGTCAGATAAGGGCAACGGTTTTTGCTTTGCTTGCGGCACTTCTTTATGCAATAAACGCCCCGGTTTCAAAATTACTGCTTGAAAAAGTTCCGGCTGTTATGATGGCTGCTTTTTTATATTTCGGAGCAGGGCTGGGGCTTTTTATCGTATCTGTCATTCAAAAGCTTTCGGGCAAAAAAGACAGGGAACAGCCGCTGACCAAAAAAGAACTGCCATACACAATCGCTATGGTTGTGCTCGATATTGCTGCGCCGATATTTTTGATGCTCGGCTTAAAATTCACAACGGCGGCCAATGTGTCTTTGCTGAATAATTTTGAAATTGCGGCAACTTCAATCATTGCACTTTTTGTTTTCAAAGAAGCCGTTTCCAAAAGGCTTTGGTGCGCAATCGGTCTGGTAACCCTTTCAAGCTTTATTCTTTCTTTTGAAGATATGAGCAGTTTTTCTTTTTCAACCGGTTCTTTGTTTGTTCTTGCCGCGTGTGTTTGCTGGGGCTTTGAAAACAACTGCACACGAATGCTGTCGTCCAAAAATCCGCTTGAAATTGTTGTAATCAAAGGTTTTGGCTCCGGTTTTGGATCTTTTGTAATTGCACTTATTACCGGTGAAAAAATTCCGGGCATACTATATATACTGTGTGCGCTTTTGTTGGGATTTGTTGCCTACGGCTTGAGCATCTGTTTTTATATC
>JBJFHW010000069.1:0-4973 GCA_051893965.1 Acutalibacteraceae bacterium | reverse complement strand
CTCAAGCTTTTTTTCAAAAAAGCTTGGCGCCGTCCGCAGACGGCGAAATCCTAATGCTAAAAAAAACAGCGCAGGAAGGTAGACTAAACAGTCCGGTGGACTGTTTAGCCGTAGGAGCCCCTCGCCGGGGGTTTCCTGATTGACGGTGAAGCCGTCAATGAATCAATCCGATAATTTATAGTTTAGGAGTCCCGATAAGCTGTCAGCTTTGCGGTGACGGTGCAGGTTGCCTGCCGGCCGTTGGCACAAGGTAAAATACAGCCAAGCTTGCTCCCTCCGTCACGGCTAAAGCCGCGCCACCTCCCTCACGAGGGAGGCAAAATTGCTTTTTTCAGGTCATTGACACTTGGCTCCCTCTTTGAGGGAGCTGTCACGAAGTGACTGAGGGAGTTCCCACCGCCAAATAATAATTTACAGAAAATAACCTACATCAATTTACTGCAAAAAGCTTAAAAAGACTTGAAACCCGCCTCAAAAGTTGGCATAATGTATAGTACTGAAAAAATGAAACCTTTGTTATATACGAGATTTTTGGAAAGGAGCTTTGCAGACGGATTCATCTGCACATCAATTATGAAAAACGAAATCATATCAGAACTCACTGCCCTTTCTTCGGACGAAAGAGAAAGCATTATAAAAAAACACATTGAAAACGGCGTTGTCATTCCCATAAACAACGGAATTTTCATCGGCAAAAACGTAACCGTTGAAAGCGGCGCGGTCATTTTGCCCGGAAGCGTTCTGACCGGGGAAACACACATTGAAAAAAACTGCCATATCGGACCCGACACCTGGCTTTATAACACAGTGGTGAAAGAGGGTGCTTCGCTTAACAATGTTCAGTCATATGACAGCACAGTCGGCGAAAATGCAGACATCGGTCCTTTCGTTCAGATAAGACCCGGCTGTCAGATCGGAAGCAAAGTCCATCTGGGCAACTTTGTTGAAGTGAAAAACTCTTCTGTCGATGAGGGCACAAAGGTTTCTCACCTGACCTATGTCGGCGACAGCGATGTCGGAAAAGGCGTAAACTTCGGCTGCGGCTGTGTGACGGTCAACTACACCGGAAAAGAAAAATTCCGCACCAGAATCGGCGATCATGCTTTCATCGGCTGTAACACAAACCTTGTTGCGCCCGTCACCGTCGGAGATTACGGCTACACCGCCGCCGGCTCAACAATCACCGATGATGTTCCCGAAAACGCCCTTGCCATCGCCAGAGCAAAGCAGGTCAATAAAGAAAACTGGGTAACGAAGAAAAAGCCTTATAAAGGCATGGAATAAGGAGAAAATATGTTTTTTAAAAATAAAAGCGAAAGCAGTTCAAATTTTGATTTTTTGATTGTCGGTTTAGGTAACCCCGGCTCAAAATATGAATTCACAAGACATAACGCAGGCTTTTTAACCGCCGACCTGTTTGCCCAAAAGCACGATTTTAAAATTGACAGACTCAAATTCAAAGCGCTTTGCGCGGACGTCAGAATCAACGGTTTGCGTCTGCTTGTTATGAAGCCGCAGACCTTTATGAATTTAAGCGGAGAAGCGGTCAGAGAAGCGGCTGCGTTTTATAAAATCCCGCCCGAAAAAATTCTTGTCATTTTTGACGATGTCAATCTCGACATCGGCAAAATGCGGATTCGCCGCAAAGGCTCGGACGGCGGACACAACGGAATAAAAAGCATCATTTATCAGCTTTCATCGGATAATTTTCCGAGAATCAAAATCGGCGTCGGCAAAAAACCGCACCCCGATTATGACCTTGCAGACTGGGTGATGAAGCCGTTTTCAAACGATGAACTCAAACAGCTTCGCGCCTGCTGCGACAATGCCTGCGATGCCGCCGAACTTATCATGAGCGGCAAAATCGACGAAGCAATGAACAAGTTTAATTCATAAAAAGCAAAAATGAACCCGATAAACCAAACTGCCAAGCGGTTTATCGGGCTGTAATTATTTTGTTGTGTTTTATTCATACATATCGCTTAAAATACAGCTATATTTGCTGACATGGCTCACTGCTTCCTGGCAAACAGCGAATAGTTTCGGTAAAAGTCACTTTCTTTTTGCATTTTTGAACCGTAAACATAAGTATAACTCAAAAACTTTGCCATATCTTCGCACGGAACAACCATTCCGTCATTCATCCATTCAAGAATGGTGGCAATCATTCCCGAAAGTGCAAAACTTGTCATATAATGGCGCGGATCTCTCGGATCAAATTTTTTTGCCGAATCGGGAACAACATTTCTGACAGCAAGCTTTATTCTGTCTGCAAGCTGATTGTTGAAACCGTTTCTTGCAACAAAACGGCTCAATTCATAATTTTCTTTGCAAAGTTCAAGAATCCTCATGCAATAGGAGACAAAATCTTCTGCTTCAAAAAAACTGCTTACACAATTGATGACGCTGTCATTGAGAACGTTATAAATTTCGTCCTGGATTTTTTCAAGCATATCAAAAACATCGCTGTAATAAAGATAAAATGTTGAACGGTTCACATCGGCCTGTTTTGTCAGCTCCGTTACCGTGATCTGATTGATATTTTTTGTTTCCAGCAAAGTAAACAGGCTGTTTCTCAACGCTCGCTTTGTTTTGCGGACGCGTCTGTCTTCATTAGAATCAAGTTTTTCGAGTAAATCCGGCATAATATCACCACTTTTTATACAAATTAATACATTTTTGTCTTTTATCATACAAAAATGCACATATTTAATGATTGAATATTGCGACAAGTTTAGTATAATAGACAAGTGTGTAACTTTGCACATCTGTTACATATTTAACAGTCGAATATTATTCAACACTTATCTAATTATATATATTTTTTCAAAAAAATCAAGTTTTTTAAGGGTGAATAAAAAATGATCAATTCAAACTTACTGACCGTACATTTTGAAAAACGTGAAACCGCTTTAAAATGGCTGTGTGTCTGCACTGCATACAGCCTGTTATTTTCGTTCATTGAAAATCCTGCCGACATGACAATCAGTCTGATTGCAAAAGAACATCTTTGGCTGTTTTTCTTTTTCTGTGTCTTTTATTCGGTTGGAATGCTGATAAATTTAAGATATATGCGCAAAGCCTTTGACGTAAGCAACCCTCTTTTAAAATGGCTTGGCATCATAATCAACATCATTTTTCCTTTTACCCTCACAACGCTCATGCCCTCAAAAGCTGCCGGAATGGAGCTTTCCGGCCTTGCAACGGCGGTTCATTGGATTTGCGGCTTCGGGAACATTTTGATTAATGCGACGGTTGTTCTTGTTTCGCTTCTTCTGATTTCAAAAAAGCAAAGCAGCAACAAAAAAATCAAAGCGGTATTTGCCGCCGGAACGATTATTTGTATTCTGGATCTTCTTGTTTTCCTTATTTTAACCGTAGTTTTCCGCGACCCGCAAAAGAGCAAAAACGGCCTGTTTGAAATTATTCCTCTTGCCGTCACCTTTTTCGTGCTTTACATCATCAATCACACCGATCTTATCTCTGCAAGGAAAGAGAGAGACAGCAAAGAATCTACCCTTCAGCCAAGCGACAGCAGTGTATTTTCCGCTTTATGCTTCGGCGTTCTCTGCGCTTCATGGGCAAGCTTTACGTTTTATGCTTTTGTCAGAAATCCCGTTCATTACACAATCAGCATGACGGGAATTGAATATAAAGGCGGCTTCACCCTTGTGTGTCTGCTTTTGACAACAGCATTTTTGCTCAACTTCATTCAAATGTTTAAAAGACACCACTATAAAAACTATTTCACGATTGCCGTTGCCTTAATCGGAAGCGTTTCGCTGATTGCCTGCGTAATTTCTCCGACAACAATGGAAAAAGACATCAGCCCTGCTCATTCCATCGGTGCTTTGGTGTTCTTCTATTTCCTGCTTGCGGCGTTTTCATTTTTCCTGATTTCAAAAAGCAAAGAAAACAAAAAATACCGTCCGTTTTTAATCGGTATGCTCGCTGTTTTTGCCGGAACGATTATCGCCGTTGTTATTCTGTTTGTCATTCTTGACCAGAATGCCGGCAGGACCGGACTGACAGAGCTGATTCCGCTTGAATATATGTTTGTTTTCACCTTCCTTGAAAACTACACCAACTATTTTGAAAAAGACGAAATCAAGCAAGGTGCTTTGGTCTGATAAATTTAACAAAAATCAAACAAGACGGTTCACGATGAAGCCGTCTTGTTTTTTTATGCAGTATTTTTTACAGCCGGATTGCTTTGACAATCAAAAAGATAATCAATGCCCAGAATAAAACCACTCCAATGGCATAATACCACTTTTTCTTTGCAGAATCGTCAGGCAGTTTTTCTGCCGCTTTCCGGTTATCTTCCAAAACATCTTTCGGTATCATTCTGACGGTTACGGCAATCAGTGCGGGCAAAAGGATAACATCATCAAGATAGCCCAAAACAGGAATAAAATCCGGTATCAGGTCAATCGGTGAAAAAGCATATGCGACCGTGATTGCCGCAAAAATTTTTGCCCGAACCGGTGTTCTTTTATCTTTCAGTGACAAAAATATCGCCGGTATATCGGTTTTGAGTTTTTCTGCGCGTTCTTTTAATTTCATAATCCTACCCTGACTTATTTATACGCTCTTATTGTATTTGATTTTGATATGTCTTTATTAAATTATAGTTTGCAAGCACCGCTTGCATGCTCACGCGGGGCAGAATAAATTAATTTTTTTATTAAGAACCCGCGAAATAAAATAGTTCTACTTTTTACCTTTGTGCTCATGCCGCGCGTAGAGGAGTCGCCTTGCGACCACTTCATTTCTTTTCGCGAAGAAATGAAGCAAAGACGCGTTCAAGGGAAACCCTTTCGATCGCCTTTCCCTTAAAAATTTTTTCCTGAATGACCGAAAAAGGCTGCCTCCCCTTTTGGAATTCCCTGCACAACCGGTAAGGGATACTTTTAAATTATTGAGTTCAACAATGAAAACTTTATGAAAACATCATTCTGACGATTATATCG
>JBJFHW010000068.1:0-5014 GCA_051893965.1 Acutalibacteraceae bacterium | reverse complement strand
TGCTGCTGAACAGCATCGGAAACAGCAAAGGTTTTTCGGATCTGAATGCCGAATTTAAGCTTGGCTAAAATGAAAACGCCAAACGGAATGGTTTTCATCGTTCGTAAGATATTATAGCAAGACAGAAAATATAACTTGTAATCATGTTTAGATTGATACCGTTTGAAGTCAGAAGCATATAGATTTATTAAGCGAAACATCGAAATTCTTGAAAAATCAAGTCTTGATGTTTCGCTTTTTTATAAGTTTATATTTTTCTCCGGGCAGATATTTCACACGGCGTTACAGGTTTTCCAAAATCTGGATTTCCAAAAAAGTTTCGTTTGAAACATGTTTACTGTATCTTTCCTGAATTAAAATAAATTCTTTATCTGTATATTCTTCAATAAAAGCCTTTACTTTATCTTGCCAAAGGTTGTGTCCAACACATTGGCATTTATAATAACCTGCGGGTATTATCATTATCTGTTGTGCATTGTGCGCTTTTTCTATGGCTCCGAATGCGAAAGGTTTTATTTCGCCGTTCGTGCGCCAATACAGCAAGCCATGATTATAAAGATAGCTATGTTCTTCTTTTTCGATTTGAAAAAAAAGATCTGTCTGCAATGCCATATATGTTTTTAACGACGGGAACAATTCATTTAACGGTCTTGTAAGAAGAAAACGCTCAGGGATAAATCGCGTGTAACAAGACTTTTCAGCGCTGATTTTTTCGCTTTCCTCCACATGACGATACATATTTTTTAATTTTTCTTCCGTCCGGTCAATCCGTTCTTTTTCCCGTTCCGCCGCTTTTATTCCTTCCTGCAAAATCCTATCAACATCTATTTCGCCGTTTTTAATAAAGCCGGAAACCTTTTTTAAGGGAATACCGATATCAAGGCAGGTCAGAATAAAATCAAGAACGATCATCTGCTCGGATGAATAATATCGGTACCCTGTATTTTCGTTGATATAAGCCGGACGGAAAATCCCTATTTTTTCATAATAGCGTAAGGCTTTGACTGTTGTGCCGTTTAATCTTGCAACTTCACCAATGGAAAAAAATTCCTGCATTTTTATATTCTCCTATTGACTCGTCCCTTGGGGTATAGTTTATAGTCAATATTGTAGCACATCTGCCGATTGGTTTCAACCGTCAGATTCTGTTTACTCTTTAGTTTTAATGGGTGTTCTGTTTATACCGGAAGCGATTAAAAATACTTTGCGGCGCTCCGAAGTCCTTTCGGTATAAAATATGTGTGAAATTTATGCTTCTGATTCGGTTGCTGCAATGAATGGAGGAGATATGGCTAAAATCTGGTTGGCTATCAATGCAGAAAAATAAAACTGATTAAGAAAGGATATAACTTATGAAAATTGCAAAAAAACTGGTTGCTGTTCTTCTGACTTTAATTATGGCTTTTTCGTCCGTAAGTACAACTGTTTTTGCACTGAGTGAGACGGAGGAACAGGCAGTAACCGCTCTTGAAAATGACATTATGAACTTTACCGGTGTTGTGGACATCGCTTCTCCGACTGCGGAAGACCTTGAGGCATACAACGCTCTTGTCAATTCATTTGCCGCGCTCACCGAAGAGCAGAAGAACGAGATGGAGCTTGAAGCTTTTGATAAGCTTCTGCATCTTGTCTGCGCCCGGGAAGAATTTCTTATCCTTGAAGAAGATCCCGACAACTGGTCATCATTTGACGGCGCATATTATGCGGCAGATGAGCTTTTGGGATTTCCGTCCTTTATGGCGGAAGCACTTGACTTAAATCTGATTGTTAATGATTGGTACAACGAATTGGATGATAAAATTGCAGCATTTGAGTCTGCCAGCCCCGCCGCTCGGATTTATTCGGGTCTCATCGATTACGATGATTGGTATTATGAAGTATACGGTTTATACTTTTATACGGAATATCCGTTTTTAGGTGCAACGAGACTTGCATCGTACATAGCCGAAGCGGTTGCTGAAGAAATGCCGTTCGATAAAACAGCTCCCGAAAAAGTGAATGCTGTCAGCCCGTCGGATTATCCGGAAGGCGTAAATGATCCGGCTTATATCGAAGCTCTTGCAAAATATAATGAATATCTGAAGGCAAATTCCGAATACAATGCAGAAAAGGTTCGTCATGACGGCGAAGTTGCCATTGAATCAATGAACCGGGTTGCAGCAATTGCGCCGGAATACGCACCGATCGTCAGCTTTGCTTCAAAGGCCGTCAACACCTTAGAAGGCTTCAATCCCGATGCTCCCGATTACACGGCAATCAACGAAGTTATCTCCGCTTATGAAGGACTTTCCGATTTCCAAAAGCTTTGTATTGATACTTGGGATGAAAATCTTACGGCGGAATCATTTGAGACACTTGCAGCTTTCACTGTCAGAAAATACACGGCAAAAGATATTCTCGCCTGGGCTGACAGTATGTTGCGCTTTGATACGGTAAGTAAATTCACCGAAGCAGTTAACGCTGTACAGATGCCGTACACCGCGGAAAAAACCGAGCAGCTTAAAGCACTTTATTCTGCCATTCCTTCTGAGCTTTCCGTCTATATTGATACCGCTGTGCTTAAAAAGTACAACACCGTATTGATTTCCGTGGAGCCCGATCTCTCCGTTTATAAGGAAACAAAAATTGATGTTTCCGAAGCGGATGCGGAAAAAGTCGGAAAATATATCTGCGAAGCGATTATGATGCTTCTTGAAGAAAAACTTCCGCAGGGTGGACTTAACGAGCTTGTCGGACAGAAGCTGTACACAAACAGTATGGTAGGAAGTATTGCTAAACTTCTTCTTCCTCTTTTAGGAGAGGTTCATTCCGGACTCGGTGCATCACCGGCGTTGCTTGCCAAGAAGCTGACCGAGGAAAAATTCTCCGGTGCGGTTGAGGTTCTCTATTCCGTTTGTGAAAAGAACTCTTACGGCGGTTATGTAAATAACATGGAAGACTGGAATAAGGAAATGGTCTTCGACAGCGGAGACTGGGGATTTGAGGACGGAGACCGCGAAGGCTTCCTTGATGCGGTAGCGGCAATTTTCAGAGGACCTTCTCTTCTTTTCCTTGCGATTACCTTTGAAAACACCGAATCGGACGGCAATATCGTTTATAATGCTTATGAAAACCTTATTCCGATTTTTGAAGTGCTTGACCTGAGGGGTGTTATTTCATCTGCCGAATATACCGCCAATGTCAAAGCTGCCGAGGCAAACGGACTTGATAACGATGCAAGAATCAGACAGATTCTTGTTCCTATCGCTAATCTGATTGATGATTTTGCCGCAGCTCCGGAAGAAACATTATTCAATCTTCTTCCCAAAATTGCTTATCTGATTGATTCCGGTCTGCTTGACACTCAGCTTCACAAAATAACGAACGGTATAAAATTTGCAACAATTCCCGAATATAGCATGACAACGCAAAGTATATTTGACATGGTTGCCCCGAAGCTTGAAAACATCACGGTCGGCGAAACTACTGTCTGCATCAAGCTGTCACAGGAGCGTTTTTCGGGATTTGTTTCCGATCTTGCCGGATGCGGAACAGCAGTCAAAAAGGACAGCGTAAGTGCAACCAACCTTTTGAGGCTCGGTATTGAACCGAAATACGGAAAAACCGTTGCTGTAATTTTCAACTATATTGCAAACGAGCTTTCAGATGAAGAAAATGCAGCAGCAGTAGAGGCGTTGATTAACTCTCTTTCTTTAGATAGTTTCGGAAAAGCCGCTGTAAAACTTTTACTGAACTTTTTAACAAAAACCCCCTCTGTTTTTACATTTAAACTTTTAAGAGTTGTGCTTCCGTTTGTACTGCTTTTACTTAGAGTCAGCAAATTTTTCAGTGCCATGAAAAGTATCGCCTGACAGCAGCGTACAATACAGCCGTCCGATATCGTTTCGGGCGGCTGAAATTTCTTAAATATATCTATTGACTCAACCCTTGGGGCATACTATATAATTCATAATATGCCATAAAGAAAGGACTACTCAGACCATGAGCGATAACAAAACATTCTTCAGATATGTGATACCGTCTGTCGGTTCAATGCTTGTGACCGGACTGTATTTTGTTGTAGACGGGATCTTTGTTGGCAGGGGCGTTGGCACAAACGGTTTGGCTGCCGTCAACCTTGCTGTTCCGTATATATCTTTGCTGACTGCCATTACGATGATGATTTCAATGGGCGGTGCTTCTCTGACTTCAATAGCTTTTGGACGGAAGGAAAACAATAAAGCAAATGATTGTTTCAATCTCAGTGTGTTTATGACCGCTGTTTTTTCTCTTTTTATGAGCATTGTCAGCGTCCTCTTTTCTGTTCCCATCGCTCATCTGTTGGGAGCAAATGATGTCCTGCTCTCGGATACAGCGGTTTATCTGAAATATTATGTTGTTTTCGGCGTGTTTTTTTGCGGTTCAATGGTGTTGTCCGCATTTGTCCGTAACGACGGAAACCCTCTTCTGGCTTTCTGGGGAATGATTATCGGCGCATGCAGCAATATTTTTTTTGATTGGCTTTTTGTTTTTCCTTTAAAAATGGGCATAAGAGGTGCGGCAATTGCTTCGGGACTGGGACAGGTGCTTGCATGTATCATACTGTTGTTCCATTTTATTCTGAAAAAAGGAAAGCTATATTTCAGATTTCCTGAAATGAAGCGGGAAGAAATTTTCAATATATTGAAAACGGGATTTCCTGAATTCGTCAATCAAATGAATTCCCCGGTAACAACTTTTTGCTATAATCAGATTGTTATCAGAGTTTCCGGAGAAATCGGTATGGCTGCTTTTTCGGTAATTGCGTATCTGCTTGTAATCATATTGGCAATATTCATAGGACTTGCGCAGGGACTTCAGCCGCTTTTCAGCTCAAGCCGCGGAGAAGGAAACATAAAACGAGAACAAAAATTTCTTCGTCAGGGAGTAATACTAAATGTCGTTTTGTCATTAGCCGTATATGCGGTCATGCTTGTTTTCGGAAAGAAGATCATCGCCATTTTTAATCCCGATCCAGAGATGATTCGTCTGGCAT
>JBJFHW010000067.1:0-5041 GCA_051893965.1 Acutalibacteraceae bacterium | reverse complement strand
GAAACCGAAAAGCAACAAAGCTCTACTCTGCTCAAAGGCACAACAAAAGTTGTTCAGAAAGGCTCAAACGGCAAAAAGGTAATAACCGAGCTTGTCACCTATATCAATAATATTGAAACTTACAGTGTGGTTGTTTCAGAAAAACAAACGGTTGATCCCGTAAAAGAGATCATTTATGTCGGAACAAAATCGGCAAGCAGTTATTCTTCTTATTCTTCATCGAATTCCGCCTATTCCGGTTATACCGGCTCGTCCTCTTCCGGTTTTATCTGGCCGACAATTGGCGCATATACAGTATCGTCTAACTACGGTTACAGAAGCGCTTCCATTTCCGGTTGGAGTTTCCACGGCGGAACTGATATTATTAAAGCCGGCGGCGGCTCAACCGGCATACCGGTCATTGCCGCGGCTTCGGGTACGGTGGTTGTTGCACAGTCAGGTTATTCCGGCTACGGTCATACGGTTGTGATTGACCACGGAAACGGGCTGAGAACACGCTATGCCCACATGCAGGCCGGCTCAATTCGCGTTCGCGTCGGCCAGACCGTTTATCAGGGTCAGCAAATCGGCAACATCGGTTCCACCGGCAATGTTACCGGTCCGCACCTTCATTTTGAAGTACTCAAAAACGGAGTAAAAGTAAATCCGAGATTATATATCGGTTAATTACTACACATAAAAAAGGTGAAAAAATTGGGTAAAAAAGCATCAAAAGCAACAAAAAGCAAAATTGTTTCTGCCGCATGGAAACTGTTTTATGAGCAGGGTTATGACGCAACAACAGTTGACGAAATCATTGAGGAAAGCGGCACATCAAAAGGTTCTTTTTATCATTATTTTGACGGGAAAGACGCGCTGCTCGGCTCCCTTGCCTATTTGTTTGATGAAAAATATGAAGAGCTTGAAAGTAAAATTGATGACAGCGATAACTGTGTTGACATTCTTTCATTTCTCAACCGTGAATTGTTTGAAATGATTGAAAACACAATTGATGTTGACCTGCTTGCGCGTCTGCTTTCAACACAGCTTATTACCAAGGGCGATAAACATCTTCTTGACAGAAACAGAGTTTATTATAAGCTGCTTCGCAAAATTGTTTTAAACGGTCAGCAAAAAGGCGAAATTGTTCAAAATAAAACTGTCAGCGAAATTGTCAAGCTTTATGCACTTACGGAAAGAGGTTTGCTGTATGACTGGTGCCTTTGCAACGGTGAATATTCACTTCGCGATTACGGACAAAGTGTAATGCCGATTTTCCTTGAAGATTTAAGAAATAAGAAATGAAGCTTCATTTCTTCGTTTGTTCAAAAACTTATCCGATAATTAAAAAAATCGGATAAGTTTTTTATTTTGTATATTTTTATTCTATAAATTATTCTTGTAATTTTATCCGTTAGCTCAAATAAAATCATAGTTTTTTACTGAATAAGTATAGACTAAATTCTATAATTTATTCTCTATTGCATTTCGTTAATTTATGTGCTATTATACTGGAGTAATTTCAAACGGAATGAAAAGAAAGGAAAGGAAAAATCTATGACACTTGAATTATTGGCTTTTATTCTGTATTTCGTCGTCGTGATCGGAATCGGAATTTATTTTATGCTGAAAACAAAAAGCGGCGGAGAAAAAGATTATTTCCTCGGCGGCCGACAAATGGGTCCGTGGGTAACAGCCATGAGTGCTCAGGCATCGGATATGAGCGGCTGGCTTCTTATGGGCTTTCCGGGAAGTATTCTTGCTTTCGGTATGGGGCAGGTCTGGATCGGAATCGGTCTTGCGCTCGGCACAGCGGCAAACTGGATTTTTGTTGCTAAAAGGCTGCGAAACTTTTCAAAAGCGGCAAACGATTCCATCACCCTTCCGCAATATCTGAACAACCGCTTTGCGGCAAAGGGACGCGCACTTCAAATTATCTGTGCAATTGTTTTTCTTGTTTTCTTCACAATTTATGTTGCTTCAAGCTTTGTTGCCGGCGCGACGGTACTTACCAGCGTTGTTCCTCAGCTTCAGGGCAAAGAAAGCGTTGCGCTTGCAATTTTTGCCGTAATTATTATTGCTTACACATTCTCAGGCGGCTTTAAAGCAGTTTGCTGGACAGACTTTTTCCAGGGCATTATGATGCTTTGTGCTCTTCTTGCCGTACCGATTATGATTCTTGTTTCAAAGAACCCGGACACGGCAAATCTGAGCTTTATGAATGCGGACGGAACCCTGAACGAATTTATCAGAAACCCGTTTGCGGCACCGGTAAACGAAATTGTTTCCGGTCTCGGCTGGGGTCTCGGATATTTCGGTATGCCGCACATTCTTGTCAGATTTATGTCTATCAAGAAACCGTCCATGGTAAAAAAATCTGCAACGGTTGCAATCATCTGGGTTGTTTTATCTCTCGGCGCTTCCATTGCAATTGCAATTCTCGGCCGTATGCTTGTCGGTCAGGAACTTGTTGCACAGCAAGCGCAGGCAACCATTTTTATTGTTCTTGTTAAAGATATGTTCCCGGCATTTATTGCAGGTATTCTTCTTTCGGCAATTGTTGCCGCTGCAATGAGCACGGCAGACTCACAGCTTCTTGTTGCTTCTTCTTCTTTCACAAGCGACATTTACAAGCCGGTATTCAGAAAGAATGCTTCGGACAAAGAAACACTCTGGGTCGGCAGACTCGTTGTTGTTATTGTTGCCGTTGTTGCGTTCTTCATTGCCAACAGCAAAGGCAGCGGTGCACAGTCAATTATGGAAATGGTTGACAATGCGTGGGCAGGTTTCGGAAGCGCATTCGGTCCGGTAATTATCCTTTCACTGTTCTGGAAAAGAACAACATATCCGGGCGCAATTGCCGGTGTTGTCGGCGGCGCTGTTACGGATATACTCTGGAGAATTTTCCTTTCCGACAGCACCGGAATTTATGAAATCATCCCCGGATTTGCCGCAGGACTTATCCTTTGCATTGTTGTTTCACTCATAAGCAAAAAACCGTCAGAGCAGGTGCTTGAAATATTTGAAAAAGCAACCGCAAAAAACTTTGACGAAGAGAACTGACAGACAGCTTAGCTTTATTCATACAACCTTGAAGCACTTCCGAATTTATTTTGGGGGTGCTTTGAGGTTTTTATATAATCTTTTATTTGCAGATTGCATTTGAGACAAAAAAAGACAGCCTCAATCGGACTGTCTTTTTATATTATATTACTGATTACTGACCGTTATTGGTTTTCCCCATTCTCGGGGGTTTTTTCAGAGATGAAACCTGAGCTTCATAGTCATTCTTGTATTTGCCCTTAACGCTGTCAATACTCTTAACTCCCGAAACATAGGCTTCTCTTGCCGAACCGAGCAAACCGAAAACATAATCATTAACGCCGTTGATATTCCCCTCAGCCCATTCAACAATATCTGAAATGTAATTCTGACAATTAGCTTTTGTGCCTTCAACGATGTTTCTGGATTCCTGTTTCGCTTTATCAATGATTTCTGCACCGGCAGCTCTTGCCTGCTGAGTAATTGTGTGGTCTTCAACCATCTGCTCAGCCTTCGCCTTTGCATCGGCAATAATCTGTTCGGCTCTTGATTTTGCAGTTGCAATCATTTTCGCAGCATTGGCATCGGCTTCCTGAATTTTTCTTGAATGATAAGCATCCGCATCTGCTTTAATTACACTCGCATTTCTTTTTGCATCTGAAATGATCTGCTGCTCTTCATCAATAATTTCGTTGGCTTTTGTGATTTCAGAGGGGAATTTTTTGGTGATAAGCTTTGTCAGATTAACGGTTTCTTCCGCATCAACAACTCTTTTCTTTTTTGAAAAGAAATATTTTTTTGCAGTTGAGAGAATGTTTTCAAGTTCAAAAACAAGGTCCTCAAAGCTGAAATTGCCCCATTTTCCCTCTATTTCATCTTCTGAATAATCTCTGAACTCTGCGGGCTCTTCATAGTATTCCTCATCGTCATCATCATCCTGAAAAACGCTGCCGAATTCAAAATCTTCTTCTTCTTGTTCAAATGCCATGTTAAACATTCCTTTCATTTTTGTTTTTGTCAAATTTTCATCTGACTTATTTTCAAAACGGCTATCCTGTCATTCACCGTTTTCCAAAAGCTTTTTTGTCACATCGTCGCTGATCTGTGCCGGCAAAAACGGTTTAATATCTCCGCCGAGCTGACCGACTTGTTTGATCATACTTGAACTTAAAAACATATGTTCTGCGCAGGCCGCCATAAAAACAGTCTCAACGTCATCGTTGAGTTTTTTATTTGTAAGTGCCTGCTGAAATTCATCTTCAAAATCCGAAACAGCCCGCAGACCTTTTACAACAGCAACAGCACCGCGCATTTTTGCATACTGCGCAAGAAGACCCATGTATGAATCAACTTCAACATTCTCAATATCTGCAGTACATTTTCTGATAAGTTCTTTTCGCTCATCAACACTGAAAAGATTATTGCCGATTTTGCGGTAATTTGACATAACCACAACAATTACCTTATCAAAAAGCTTAGCGCTTCGCTTAATGATGTCGAGATGTCCGATTGTTATCGGATCAAAACTGCCCGGATATATTGCAATCTTATCCATTGTCTTCCTCCGCTTCGGGAAGCTTATAGGTTGTAAGCGCCGTTTTTCCGTATGAATATTTTTTAAACATTTTAAACCGCCCTGCATATTCGGGAAGTTCTTCATTTACGGGGGATTCGCAGATGATGATAGCACCGTCATTCATAACCGGAGCAATCCGTTCAAGCGCATCCTGCAAAATTCCCTTTGAATAAGGCGGGTCAAGAAAAGCAATGTCGTATTTTTCCGCTCTTCTTGAAAGAAAAGCCAAACTGTCGGAATTGATCACAACAGCGGATTTTTCAAATTTTGTTGTTTTAAGGTTCTGTTTGATAACCTCTATGCTTTTTTTTGATTTATCAACAAAAACAACCTGCCGTGCGCCTCGTGAAATCGCTTCAATTCCGATTTGTCCGCATCCGGCAAAAAGATCAAGAAAGCTTGAACCTTCAACATCGAACTGGATAATGTTAAAAAGTGATTCCT
>JBJFHW010000066.1:0-5072 GCA_051893965.1 Acutalibacteraceae bacterium | reverse complement strand
TTCCCACTCGTTGTCATCGTTGATGATGATTTCACCGTCATAGCCGCAAACATGGCAATAATCGCTCTTGGTGTTAAATTCAGCATATTGAATATTGTCATAGATAAACTGAACAACGGCTTCAAGCGCTTCCAGGTTGTTTCTCATGTTCGGAATTTCAACATAGGAAATGGCGCCGCCCGAGGAAATCTTCTGGAACTGACTTTCAAACTTGAATTTTGAGAACGCGTCAATGTTTTCTCTGACATCAACATGATAGGAATTGGTGTAATAACCCTTATCGGTAACATCTTCGATTGTTCCGAAGCGTTCCTTATCAATTCTTGCAAAACGGTAGCAGAGCGATTCGGCAGGTGTGCCGTAAAGACCGAAGCCGAGACCGGTTTCTTTCTTCCATTTTTCGCAATGCTCACGCATGGTTGTCATCACTTTGAGCGCAAAGCCCGTGCCGGCAGGATCGGTATGGCTTACGCCTTTCATAAGCTTTGTGCATTCATAAAGACCGATATAACCGAGAGAAATGGTGGAATAGCCGTTTTCAAGGTATTTATCGATTTTCTCGCCCTTGTCAAGTCTTGCAATGGCGCCGTACTGCCAATGAACGGGGCTTGTGTCGGAAATGATACCCTTGAGTGCGTTGTGGCGGCACATCAGAGCGTCAAAGCAAAGCTGAAGTCTTTCTTCAAACAGTGACCAGAACTTTTCTTCATCGCCCTTTGCAAGAATGGCAATCTGAGGAAGATTGATGCTGACAACACCCTGATTGAAACGACCTTCGAATTTATAGTTGCCGTTTTCGTCTTTCCATGGCGAAAGGAAGGAGCGGCAGCCCATCGGTGAAAATACGTTGCCTTCATAGTTTTCGCGCATCTTCTTTGCGGAAATGTAATCGGGATACAATCTCTTTGCAGAGCATTTCACCGCAAGCCTTGTGATATAGTCATATTTTCCGCCCTTGAGGCAGTTCCACTCGTCAAGAACATAAATCAGCTTCGGGAAAGCCGGCGTTACATAAACGCCCTTTTCGTTTTTGATTCCCTCATAACGCTGACGGAGAATTTCTTCAATGATCATTGCGTTTTCTTCAATGTATTCATCGTCCTCGCGCAGATAAAGGAAAAGCGTTACGAACGGAGACTGACCGTTGGTGGTCATAAGGGTGTTGATCTGATATTGAATGGTCTGAACACCGGAACGAAGCTCATCTTTCAGACGTTCTTCCACAATTCTGTCAATCTGCTTTTCGGAAAGTTCATCGCCGAGCTTTTCGGTGATATTTCTCTTGAATTTTTCTTTGCTCTTTCTGAGATATTTACCGAGGTGGCTGACATCAACAGACTGTCCGCCGTACTGACTGCAGGCAACGGAAGCGATAATCTGCGTCATAATATTGCAGGCAACCTGAAAGCTTTTCGGGCTTTCAATCAGCTTGCCGTTCATAACGGTTCCGTTATCGAGCATATCGCCGATGTTGATCAAACAGCAGTTAAAAATCGGCTGGAGGAAATAGTCTGCGTCATGGAAGTGGATTGCGCCCTCTTCATGTGCCTTTGAGATGTATTCGGGAAGCAGAACACGCTTTGTCAGATCTTTTGAAACCTCACCGGCAATCAGATCGCGCTGTGTTGCCGCCATAACCGCGTCTTTATTTGAATTTTCTTCCATAACGTCTTTGTTGCTGTTTTTGATCAAAGACAAAATGGAATCATCGGTTGTGTTGGCTTTTCTGATAAGCGCTCTGTTATAGCGATAGATGATATAAGCCTTCGCAAGCTCAAACTTTCCGATTTCCATCAGCTTCAGCTCAACCATATCCTGAATATCTTCAACAAGCAGGCGTTTCTTTTTCTTTTCGCTTACAAAATCAGCGATATTTTCCATTTGTTCGGCTGTTACTTTTTCTTCTTCTTCAACCGCATCATTTGCCTTTGTCAGCGCAACAATAATTTTGCTTCTGTCGAAGTCAACGGTTGTTCCGTCTCTTTTTATGACTTTCATCGTTTATATTTACTCCTTTCAGAAATGTCTGTTACTAACATTTGAAAAATCGCACGCATTATTCGTGTGCTTAACCATAATATAATATATTTTGTGGTTTGTCAAGAACTCAAACACAATATTTTGTATTTTTTTATTCAAACAATCTCATATAACCGTTTTTTCACGACGGCATCCGGATTGTTTGCGAACGATTACTATATTATCCCTTATTTTGTGCCAAGTCAAGATAATGTCACTATATTTTGTACTTTTGGTGGTTTGCATAAAAATCGGCGGCAAAAATTGTTAAATTATATGGAATGATTTTTTGCTTTAGGGGTTGACAAGAAAATTTGTGTTGATACCTGAACACAAACGTTTTCTCCATAACAAAAGCAGGGCTGCTGTTTGCCCTGCTTTGTCGGTTGTGATTTGTTATTTTATTTTTGCAGATTTTACCGAAGAATATCCGCTGTAATAGTTCTTGCTGCTTACGGTTTTATAGGCTCTGACTTTGAAATAATAAGTCTTGCCTTTTGAAAGACCGGTTTTTGTATAGCTTGTCTTACCTTTAACGGTAGCCACTTTTTTATACGATCCGCCTTTTGATGTTGCCATATAGACCTCGTACCCTGTTGCGCCCGAAATCTTATTCCACGAAAGTGCCGCTTTTTTTGTTCCCGCTGTTGCCTTGAGTGTGGGTGTGGCAGGAATTATGTTAAAGCTTATGCTCTTTGTACCGGTGTAACCGGCCTTTTCAATTCCTTTCAATGTAACAGTAGCCTTACCGATTTTAGTATTATTCTTATATGTAACGGTATAGTGCGTTCCGGCTTTAAGTGTCTTGCTTCCGTCTTTGACTGTTACTGTCGGTTTAATTGCCTTTCCGGTATAGGTTTTTGACGAAATACTGCTGAAACTACATTTTGAAATTGCCTTTGCCGGTAATTTATCGATTGTCTGCTTTTCAGTTTTTCCGCAAACAGAACATTTTCGTGTCTTTGTACCGGTTGACGTTGTTGTTGCTTTTTTGGTTACCGTCCATGAGCCAAAGCTGTGTCCGGCTTTTTTCTTACCCGATACCAAATCCGGATTTATGTTAAGGAATGTATAACCCCCTCCGTTTTCAACTCTGAGGTAAGGCATTCCCGAAGAAAGCGGAATGCGCAAACCGATCCATACAATCTCAGATTCCCCAGCTTCAATGTCATCGGAATATATATCGTTCTTTTCATCAGATATAGTTGCACTGTCAAACACCGTAGCCTTGGTACCGGTATATTTGTAAAAATTATGCATATATAAGATGTCAGAAATTTCAATCGGCTGACTGCTGTTGTTTGTAATATTAAAGCTCATGAATATCCACTGATCATCTGAATCTGCACCAAGATTAAATGAATTTTCTTCTTTAACTGCAGCATCAGCTTTGTCACCAATATACATTTCCATTAATTGAATTGAATATTTTTCAGACTTTATATTGTTTTTCTGCCAGGCTGAAACTGCTTCGCACAGAGTGTTTGTGCCGAGATTTACACTTTTATCTGATAATGCGCTGAAATATTCTTTATTTCCCGTATATTTATTTTTATCTTTCGCGCCCTGATTAATGTTATCTTTTAAAGTCACATATCTGGTTGAAGAGTTTGGCGCTGTATTCCACTGATAGTAAGAATAAAACTCATAAGACATTTCAACCTTATATTGTCCCGGTTTATAACCTTCGGTATCCCATGTCAGAGTATATGATGAAAATGATGAGGTGTTATATGTCTGTTGTTCGGCACTACCTACAGTAACTCCGTCCGAATTATAAATTTTTGTTATGAGTTTTTCATTCTTAAATGCCGGAACATAATCATAAACAAGCTTCACTGTTTCACCAACAGACGCTTCCATGTTGTAATTACCCGGAAAACATGTCGGATATGACGCTGCGCTTGCGCGCGTACCGAAAAGATCCACATCACCAAGTTGGGCAAGTGGCGCAACCGACAGCAACATAATCACTGCCATAAAGCTTGCTAATGTCCGTTTTAAAATTTTCCCTGAGTTTTTTTGCATTTTGTTTTCCTCCTAAAACTATTTTTCACATTTGACAAAGATATTTCCAATTCAGTCAGAACAATTGTGAATCGGCAAGCCAAAACACAATATCAGATATTTCTGACAGAAAAAATCTTTATCTATATTAAGCATTATAATCATAACGTGTTTAAAAGTCAACATATTTTAAACATTTATTTTGTTCTGATTTTACTTATAATATAGTTAAAGAGGTGTTAATCATGGCAAACGACAATGACAAGCTCAGAATTACCAAACGCACGCAGCCGGTTATGTTCAGCATCAGGGTTGACAAATCCATTGTTGATTATTATGACAAGCTTGCGTCCGAAACCAACCGAAGCCGAAACGAAATCATTGCCATGGCGTTGGAATTTGCCATGGGTAGAATTGAAACAAATTAACCGCTGATTCCAATTTGAAAATCAGCGGTTGCTTTTATTTTGAATTTTATTGTAATATTCACGGTATTGTCCGATTGACGGCAAAAGCCGTCAATAAGGAAACCCCCGGCGAGGGTTTCCTACGGCTAAACAGTCCACCGGACTGTTTAGCCTACCTTCCTGCGCTTTTTGAAGCATAAGAGTTTCGCCGTCTGCGGACGGCGCCAAGGGCTTCGCCCCTTGACCCCACGAGCTTTTTTGTAAAAAAGCTCGGCAAAAAACTTGCTCCTTTTTACACTAACTTTACCTCGCGGTGTAATTGTAAAGATTACATCTTTCTGCCCAGCGTGATATTAGCGGACATAGTCCGCCGCGGCAAAATTGTATCGTTTTACTCAATCTGTCCCGCGTAATATCTGCGGGTATTACCCGCCCGCGTGAGCATGCGGGCGGTGCCCGCCGTGAGCGTGCAAGCGGTGCTTGCCGGTGCCCACCAAAAAGCGCCCCGAAAAATCGGAGCGCTTTGTTTTTATTCAGCTGTTAATTATTCGTTGATAGCGGTTACAACGCCTGAACCAACGGTACGGCCGCCTTCACGGATAGCGAAACGAAGACCAACTTCGATAGCGATTTCTGTGA
>JBJFHW010000065.1:0-5117 GCA_051893965.1 Acutalibacteraceae bacterium | reverse complement strand
CCTTGACCCCACAAGCTTTTTTGAAAAAAAGCTTGGCAAAAAACTTTACTCCTATAGAACTTTTTCTATAGGAGTAAAATTATTTATTTCAAACACTCAGTTTCCGTCGCGGCGAAAGTGTAAAGATTGCAACCACCTGCCACCGCGTCAGCATGCGGCGGTGCCCGCCGTGAGCATGCAAGCGGTGCTTGCTTAATCTTCAAGAAAATGCTTCATCACGGACGGACCGTTTTCAATGAAATTGCCCGTTTCTTTTGCGGTTTCTTCATTGATTGTTTCAACACCCTTGATTTCACCTTTTTTGTGATAAATCATGTAGGGTACCGGGTCGCTTGCGTGCGTTTTTGTAACAATCGGCGTCGGGTGGTCGGGAAGAATCATAATTTTGTAATCGTCATATTCTTCAAGTCCGCTGATGATTGTCGGGAGCACCTGCTCGTCAATCAGCTCAATTGAACGAACCTTGTTTTCCGGCTCGTTTCTGTGTCCGCATTCGTCGGGCGCTTCAAAATGAACATAAACAAAATCTTTGCCGTTTTTGAGCTGACGGATGGCTTCTTCAGCCTTACCTTTGAAGTTCGTGTCAATATATCCGGTTGCCCCCTCAACATCGGGAGCGTCCATGTCGGCACAAATGGCAATGCCCTTGAGCAGGTCAACCGCAGAAATGACGGCGCCTTTTTTGCCGTAAAGGTCTTCAAATTTGGGAAGCCCCGGCTTTCTGCCCTCGCCCCAGAGCCAGATTGAATTTGCCGGGCGTTCGCCGCGTGCAATTCTTGCTTTGTTGACCGGGTGCTGCATCAGAAAATCATAGCTTCTTTTCATCATGTCGATAAGCGGTGCTGCGTTTTCGCTTTTTGAAAGATACTCACCGATCACTCTGCCGCTGATGTCGTGCGGCGGCGTCATTGTGCCGAGGTCTGTTGTGCCGGAATGAACAACAAGGCAGTGACGGTACTGAACACCGCTGTAAAAGGTATAAATTTCGTTTCCGAAGAATTCCTGAACGGATTTGATAATCTCGGCGGCTTCTTGCGTTCCGATGTCGCCGGCAGAATAGTCAACCATGGTTTTGTCTTCATAGTTTTCTTCATCAGAAAGTGTGACAAGATTGCAGCGAAGCGTAACATCATCATCTGAAAGCTTAACACCGATGCTGACAGCTTCAAGCGGAGAGCGGCCTGTGTAATATTTCATCGGGTCAAAGCCCATAACACTCATGTTTGCAACATCGCTTCCGGGTTTCAGACCGGGTGCAACCGTGCGGATCAGACCAACCTCGCCTTTGGAAGCAAGCCTATCAAAGTTGGGCTTTTTTGCGCACATCATCGGCGTTTTGCCGCCGAGAGCAGGTACGGGATAGTCAGCCATACCGTCATAAAGAACAACAACATACTTCATTGATTTTTCCTCCGAAGTTAAATTCAGACTTCTTGTCAGTCAATATCATTAAATGCCTGACGAAAAATATCTAAGCTATATTTTATCATATTATCCGTGCCAATTCAACCGTTAAAGCCCGAATTAAAAAATCATTTTTCCCTGAATCATGACATGACACAGATTAAGCTTTTCATCAACAAAAATCATGTCGGCATTTTTGCCTTTTGAAATACTGCCGCACCTGTCATAAACACCGATCACCTTTGCCGGATTTTTTGTGCAGGCTTTCAGCGCACTTTCAAAACTGATTGAGAATGACAAGAGGTTTTTGAATTCATCGAACAGATTGGTTGTGCTGCCCGCAATCGTGCCGTCGGCAAGGTGCGCTTTGCCGTTTTTTACGAACACCTTCTGACCGCCGAGGGTGTATTCGCCGTCCTGACAGCCGGCACTGCTTAAAGAGTCGCTGATAACAACACAGCGGTCGTCGCCCAGAATTTGAAAGGCAAGGCGAACGATTGCCGGTGAAAGATGAAAACCGTCGCAAATCAGCTCAGCGGTGACATCGTTATTTTCAAGCACCGCACCCACAACACCCGGAGCACGGTGATTCAGCCCTGTCATGGCATTGAAAAAGTGGGTAACATGCGTAAAACCGTTTTCAAAAGCAAGCTTTGCCTGTTCATAGTCTGCCGCCGTGTGAGCGACACTGCAAACCGTGAATTCGGCAGCTTTTCTGGCAAAATCCAAAGCTCCCTCGGTTTCCGGTGCAAGGTCAACAAGAGAAATTTTTGAAATTTCGTTCAGTGTTTTGACCTCTTCAAGGTCGGCATTTCTGATATAAGAAGTGTTTTGTGCGCCGCACTTACTTTTTGAAACATAGGGTCCTTCCATGTTGATGCCGTGAATATAGGCACCGCATTCGTTGCCTTTATATTCCTCGGTCGCGGCAAATATTTTCAAAAGCTCTTCTTTTGAAAGTGTCATTGTGGTCGGGCAAAATGAAGTGACGCCGTGCCTTGCATAAAAAGCCGAAAGCTTATCGAAAGAAGCGCGGCTTTTGTCGCAGGCATCTGCTCCGTCGGCGCCGTGTGTGTGAATATCAATAAAGCCGGGCAGGGCGGTAAGACCGGACATATCGCAAAAATCGGCTTCGCTTTTGTCAAACGAAGCAATCTTCTCACCGCTTATGTTGATACTGCCGCTTCTTCGGCAAAAGTTTTCATCATAATATATTAGGTTTTTAAGTTCCATGAATTTTTCATCTCCGTGATTTAAAGTTAAACATCTGAAGCTTACTGAGCTTATATTATTATAATCTTTTGCGAAGGTTTATTCAAGCCGTTAAAGCTTTTAAAGCTTAAAAACAGTTAAATTACATTCTGATTTTGCATAATAAAAAAACTTGGAAGTTTTTTAAAAAAATGCTTGACATTTGAACGATTATAGTATAATATAAATATCGCTGTTTGACAAGATTCATTAGCTCAGTCGGCAGAGCACTTGACTTTTAATCAAGGTGTCCGGGGTTCGAATCCCCGATGGATCACCACAGCAAGAACCCGAAATGCCTTGTTTGATCGGCGTTTCGGGGATTTTTGTTTATGGATACAATAAAGACGAAACACAAAGAAAGGAAGTTTGAATGATGTCTATACATAATATAAGAAAAATGATTCTTGTTTTGGGTTTGATAGTCTTGGCAGTGGTTGCTTTTGCTGCCTGTTCGTCAGAGTCGGAAGAAGAACTCAGTTACGAACAAATTTCAGGTGATGCCGCAAAAGCCTTGATGGAAAGCGAAAGCGACTATGTAATTATTGATGCGAGAACACAGGAGGAATATGACGATGGTCACATTCCCGGTGCGATTGTGATTCCCGAATATGAGATAGCGAACAAGGCTGAAAAAGAACTGCCCGATAAAGATCAGTTGATTCTTGTTTATTGCAGAAGCGGCAGACGAAGCAAAATTGCTTGTCAAGAGCTTGTGAAACTCGGTTATTCCAATGTCAAGGAGTTCGGAGGAATCATTGACTGGAAATATGAAATTGAAAAATAAGTCCGGGTGAAAGGGCAGGAAACAATGTTTTTTGCTTTGTCATTTGGGAAAGAGACTTAACCCCTGTAAAATACTGACAAAAAGGTCTGAAGCAGAGAAAATAGGCAACTGCACCGTATGAGCTTTTTACGATGCAGCTGCTTTTGAATATTCAATGAATACCTTGAAATATCAGAATTTAATTTCAATCGCGTCGGTATCCTTAACGGTGTCAAATGTTTCTGTGTCAATGATATGGAATTTCAGCTCAATATTTGTGATGTCGGTAATTGAATTATTTTCCAAATCCGTTTCAAAAAAAGAAATGGTGTCAAAAGCTTTTTTACCTGCATCAATTTCGCATGAGAACATCGGATCAACCATAAAACCGTTTACAGAAACATCATTTGCCTGAACGGTAAGACTTTTGTCAGAATTGTTTTCAATATAAAGATAAAGATCTGAACCCCAGAAACTGTCGGAGCTGTTAAGTTTCTTAACAACTATTTTTACATTGTCGTCTTCATAGGCGAGGAAACCGGAATCGTCAACCGGCTGAACATAGGAATTGTCAGCAGTTGTTTGGATTTTGATCTTTTCACTTTTAACAATCGCGTCCCATGAATCGAAATCATAAATACTCAGAACCAACTCAATGTCTTTGATTGTTGTTATGTTTGCCGCTTCCAGGTCGGTTGATGAAAGCGTGATGGAGTTGTTGTCTTTTTTGCCCGCTGCAATATCGGCAGAGAAAATGGCGTCAACCATAATTCCATTCACACTGCAGCTTTCTGCCTGAACAGTTATGCTTTTGTCAGAGTTGTTTTCAATAAGGACATTGATGTCTGCGCCGAAAAAGCCGTCCTCATCAAGCGAAGTTGCCGTAATTTTATATTTGTCGTTTTCAAAAAGAACCTGCTCATTGATCGCTACTTTTGAAGCATTGCCGTCCGGCTGATCAATGGTTTGCGTGGTTGAATATGACTGAGAACCGTTTGCATCAACAGGCAGCTTGCTGTCATCTTCTTCGCCGCCGAATGAAGCGAGGAAAACAATGCCGACAACAAAAAGGATTGCAAGAATAAGAACAACCAGAAAGGCAATCAGACAGCCTTTTTTCTTCTTTTTCTTGGGTGCTCCGTCCGCCGGTTGTGCATAAGGATTCGGCATCGGCGGTGCGCTATATACAGGCGACTGAACATTGTTAACCGGCATTTGTGTGCTGTCAGGCATGCTTTGATAGCTGTCGGGTGCCGGCGGCGCAAAATTGACTGTCGGTTCAGCAGAATAAACAGGGCTTTGAGTTGTTTGCTCCGGTTGATCCAACGGGCTTCCGCAGTTTGAACAGAATTTGCTTTGGTCTTGATTTTGAGCTCCGCAATTTTTACAATACATCTTTTTTCTCCTTTAAATGAATTTACCGCATTGAAACAGCAATTTTGAAAAATATAATTTTCATTTGAAATATAGCATATATAAATATGAATTACAAGAACTTTGCTTAAATTTTCTATAATTTTTATTCATAAAAGAATCAGACAAATTATAATTTGGCAGGCCAAGCCTGCAGTGATTACGCGGGGCAGATAGTTGCAATCTATAAAATTTCGCCGCGGCAGAAAGTCAGTGCAAAAAGGAGTAAAGTTTTTTGGCAGGCCAAGCCTGCGGTGATTACGCGGGGCAGAAAGCAATAAAC
>JBJFHW010000064.1:0-5182 GCA_051893965.1 Acutalibacteraceae bacterium | reverse complement strand
TTTTGCATTGTGAAAAATTAAATTTGAAAGTTCTGACATTTTTAATTACCTCTTTCTTAAAATTTTGTATCTTTTACGAAACGCCGACTGATAAAATGCAGTGCTCACTTGCCGGCACCTTGTTGCTTGCCGAAACCTGCGCATCGGCATAGGTAAGACTTGCTGATGTGAATTCGGGCGGTATTACTGTTTCTTCCCAAACTGCGGTGTATGTAACATCGACAGCTCCTGAAGAATCCGATTTCACATCGGGTAAATTATCAGTTGAATAAACGGTCGTTCCGTCACTCCAGCCGCTCAAAGTAAATCCGTCTTTTGATATATTCGGTGCTGTCGGTTTCGTACCGATGTCAACATAACCACTTTTGACTGTGCTGTTGTCAGACACAAAAGAAACCATCGCATCGAAATAATACCTTGTCTTTGAACCAAAAGTAGTTGAGTAGCTTTCGTCTGTTTGGTGGTAACAACCAATTATCAGTGAATCCGATGTTCCTTGAAAAGTGGTTGACGGAACTGCCGAATCACTTGCATAATTTTTAAAAGCAACATACTTATTTTTAAAATCCAGTCTTGTTAAAGAGGTACAATTCTGAAATGTATATCCGTATATTTCAATTACATTTTCAGGTATCGTAAAATTAACAAGGTTTGTGCAATTGTAGAAACAAGTTCTGCCGATAACACATTTATCTGACGGCGTCCAATTTATTGTTTTTAAACTTGTGCAGTTTCTAAATGTCTGATAGCCGATCCATCTCACTGATGACGGAATATTAACTGTTTGTATTGATGTATTCTCCGCAAATGTACTGTAATAACCAGAGCCGGTTATGCTTGTGTCTTTTGTTATTGAAACATTTCCGTCTGAATCAAAATCCGCTGTGTCTGAAAGACTTCCGTAGAAACGATAACCCAAACGCACTACTGTATAGCCGTCAAGTGTTGAGGGAACGGTAACATTTGTGTCCGAACCGTTATACTTCGTGATATAGCATGTTTTATCGGTTTCGGAAAGTACTTTATACTCCCATATTGGCGTGTAATCAACTGTAAAAGATACTTCACTAATGTGATATGTATCTGTAGTAAGACTGTTTGGATTATATATTCCCAAACTGATAAGAATGACATTTTCTCCATAAGTATTGCTATAACGATTCCAACTGTTATCCCAAGGTAATGTATAGTCAAAAGTAGTATTATTTCCACTTCCTCTCCCTATTGATTCGTCATAACCTTTTGCTGTTTGAGAATTGCCATCACCGTCAAAATACAAAAAATACAAAGTTCCTTTGTTATATATAGAACTTGTTTTCTCGCCATAAGCTTTACAATGAAATTTTACACTATTGATTGTTACAGAATCAGTACCAAAGGCAGAAGAAAGCTTAACATATACACCTCGCAAATATCTTTGACCACTGCTTAATTTTGAATTGAAGGTTGATGAACTTATATTTGATATTGATTCAGTTCCAGCTGTATAAAGAACTACTCCGTCTGACCCAAAGTCAAATGTTTTAGTTGCCACTTTCTCACTCCCTCACCGCAACACGCACTTTTTGAATCACGGTTTCCCTGCCGATTTTAGCTGTGATTTTCAGATAAAACATACCGCAGGTGCTCACGCCGAGAAGCAGTTTGATGTTGTTCTTTTCGGTTTCACATTCGCCGCTTTCAATTATGTTCTTTTCCATATCGAACAGCTCATACTTTGCCGAAGAAATCACAACCGTATCGTTCGGGTTTCTTGTGTGCACGCAGGCGGTTATGTACTTGACTTCACCCGAAAAAAATTCAATTGCATCGCACATGACTGCACCCCTTTCTGACGCTTAAATGCGATGTCTGAGACGAAAACCGAATCATTGTTTCTGACGGTTTAATCCATATCTGATACGGACTTTGATTGAATTTAAGGCAGCACACGCCGGAGGACATGAACAGTTCACCCGTCCAATAGCCGAGCTCTCCGAACTCATTGATTGCCCAGATTTCAACCGCATACTGTCCGTCTTTGGTATCAGGCGGCACAAAGCATTTCCACCTTATGCCGCCCTCATGCGTAAATTCAATGTCGAAATTGTCAGCCTTGCCCCACACTCGCAGAATTTCAGGCTTATTCATCTCATTCCACTTCCACAGTGATAGTGTACGTATTGCCTGCATTGACCGGGTTCGGAGAAATAACAACCGACTTGATAACCGGAGCTGTCGTGTTGAATGTTACCGTTCTTGTAACAGTTGTAACTTTGCCTGCCGAATCGGTTGCCGTGACAACAATTGTGTTTTCTCCCTGCTGACTGAGCGTAAGATCTTTTGAGAATGTGCCGTCATCATTGATTGAAATTTCGCCCTGATCAACACCGTTAAGCGTGATGTTAACCGAAACAGGCTTACTCGTCACATCGTCCGTTGAACCGGAAACAGTCAACTCAGACTGATTCGTTTCAAGACCGTCAGCAGGCATATCAACCGTAAGTGACGGGGCAAGTGTATCAACCGTAAAGGTGCAGCTTGCAGTATCTGCGCTGTTGCCGTCATTGTCTTTGCAGTCAATTTTAATTGTGCATTGACCGTCTCCGATCGAATATGCTGCGTCTATTAAATTTAGAGTTCCGATATATCCACCGTCAGTTTCAGTCCACTCAACTGCATCAAAGAATATTGGTAAAGAATCAAGACTATAACCATTGATATCGATAGTTAATGAATCCTTATTGACGCCGGAATATCCCGAAGTCTGAACGGTGTTGTCAACGATCTTAAACTTAATTGCCGGCTTACTGTTGGTAACATAAGCGCCGTGTGACGGTTCAAGAATAGTGATAACCGGCTTGTTCTGCTCTTTGACATAAAGTTTCAGACTGTCACCGAGTGTTGCATGTGTGCTGTCAACGGTTGTGCTGTTTCCTGCGGTGTCGGTTGCCGTCACGCTTACCGGGTAATATCCGTTTTCAAGGTTAAATGAAGAGCCTGACGGTGCGGTAATAACCGCCTCATACTTTCCTGTGCTTTCATTGAGCGTCAAGTCATAGACCTGACCGTTAATAGTTGCTTGCATAGTTTTTATTGACATGGGTTTATCTCCTTATAATTTATTTGAGATTTGTTAATTTACCTGTTCTCAAATAAATAATAAGAAAAAAAGAGAGGCAAAACTACCTCTCTTTGATTGATATTAACTTATCGAACCCAACAAATCAAAATCAGTGAATTTAGAATACTTATCCTCTTCATCGTCTTCGTCAGTTTCGCTGTCCGCCTCTTTCCAACCGGCAATCTTTTTTGATGCTTTACTATTGTCATAATCTAATTTCATTAATAATGCGAGTGCTTCATCTTCAGTGATTGCACCGGAAAGATACTCTTTTTTAATTTGAGTTGACAAAGCTGTTTTTATTGCTTGACCGCTTGAAAATTGTTCAGCCATTCGGTTATATGTTTCCTTGTCACCGTCCGTCCATGCATCAAATAGTTTTTCTGACTTTGACGGAGAAGAATATATTTTTAACGATTTTAAAATCTGAAACATATTATCGTCAACAGCATATTTAATTCCTTTTGCAGTTGTCTTGTTTCCGGATTTAAAGCCATTGAATGTGTTTACTACTGAATTAATATCGCGAATAATATTCTTTGCCGGTACGCCGAGAAATCCTCCGAGTGCTCCTGCAAATCCCTCAATTTTTTCAGTGATGGTTGCATTACCACTGAACATATCTTTCAAAGAATCATATAAATCAGAAAAAAGGCTCATATCTGCTCTGCTTACATCATATCCCTGAAAGATTGAAATAACATCTTTGACAAACGGCATAAGAGAAAGAGGATTTAAGTCAGAAGTAAAGTTGGAAATAAGTTCTGCAATATACTTTTCTAACTGTGTTTTATCGTCATCATCGTCTCTTGCAGCCGTCACAATTGACTTTAAGCCAGCATTAAGGAGCGTTGACATGACAAAAGCAGCAAGAACAGTTGCACCGTATTTTCTGTTACCCTTTTTCGCTTGTTTAACACCGTCAAGCAGCATATTATATGAAAGCGTCGGTTCTGCCATAAAAGCAGTTGCCATTTGCATACCAGCCGTTTTACTTCTCATCAAGCCGCTTCTTGAAAGCACAGAATCATAAACCTGCGTTTTATCAATTACCTCGCTAAATCTTTCACCGGCTTTTTCAAGCAGTGCTTCACCTGTTAAACCTGTTTTTGCTTTTGTCTCAGCTTTGATTGCATTCCATATATGCGCCCACGTTATTTCGTCAGCAAATCCCGGACCTCTTGAAAGAATATCATCACGGTATGAGCTATCTTTCAAGCTGAAAAATGCTTTGAACTTTTCTTTAAATCCCTCGGGTTTTTCTTCAAGAAGCCAGTCAACCATATTTCGACCGCTTGTAGTATCAAAACCGCCGATTTCTTTAATAACGGCAACCGGAGCATATTTTTTGAGTTCTTCATAATCACGCTTGTTGAATGTTGTTTTCACAAAATATTTGGGGTCAACAAGGGCAAATGCTCTGCAAATTGCTGACGGTTGTTGAATCATAACAGACATAGAAGCAAACACGGCATTTTTCTTGAACTTTCTGATTAAACTGTTCATGCCGCCCTCTCTTTTATCCGTCATAACATTGCCGTTAATATCTTTCATCAGCTGTTCAACATATTTTTTATAGTCGGTACCCATAGCGCTTTCAAACGCTGAAGAAACGGTTGCACCGGCTTCGGCACCGGTTGTCTTGGTCTTGTAATTCCAAACTCTTGTGAAATTTTCAAGCGGAACAACCAAAGCGTTATAAGCAGACATTCTTTCAACATGATTTGCCCAGACTTGTGTAAAATTGCTAAGCACAAGCGGTGTTGCCGCGCCTTTTACGGTTGCTTTTGTCATTGACATGTTTTTAAGCCTTGAATCAAAAGATTCACCAAACTTTCTATAGCCAAAACTTTCGGCACTGTTAAACGGAATATAATATCGCTCTTTGTATTTTCTGATACCGTAAAGTTCCATTGAAACTTCATTTCCGAGTTCAGCCATGTCAGTTGAAAGATAATGAACCATTTCATCAACAAATTTTTTCTGTTCGTCCGTCAAAAATTCGCTGATTTTCAAAATATCTTCAAGAGCAAGCGGATGTGCGTTCTTGTCATTTGTTTTATAATCCCACGGTTTACC
>JBJFHW010000063.1:0-5230 GCA_051893965.1 Acutalibacteraceae bacterium | reverse complement strand
AGTGGCACAGAGCCTGATTCAGTTTGGAGTGTGGAGTTTGGAGTGTGGAGTTATTCCGCTTTCAATTTTCAGACAGGTAATTTTATGATCTGCTTTTAAAAAAACAGAAGTTGAAAAGTTGAATAGTGTTAAATTTAAGATACAATAATTAAAATAATGATTAGCAAAAACAGTCCGATCGCCGTTTTTGATTCCGGCATAGGCGGCGTAAGCGTCCTGAGGGAGCTTTATAAAATTATGCCGAATGAAAATTATCTTTATTTCGGTGATTCAAAAAACGCTCCGTACGGAACAAAAAGCACCGAAGAAATTTGCAAATTAATAGCCGAAAATGTTGAAATGCTTATTGCAAAGGGCAGCAAGGCGGTTGTGCTCGCCTGCAACACGGCAACGAGTGCGGCGGCTGAAGTCTTAAGAAAAAAGCACAGTGAAATTCCGATTATCGGTCTTGAACCCGCACTCAAGCCTGCCGCTTTAAGCTCGGCTTATCCGACTGTGGTTGTTATGGCAACGCCGTTGACGCTTCGCGAAAAAAAGTTTGCCCGTTTAATGATGCGCTTTGAAAAAGAGGCAAAAATTATCAAACTGCCCGCCCCGGGAATTGTTGAGCTTGTGGAACAAGGGAAAATGGGCACAACAGCAATGACCGATTATCTGGAAAGCCTTTTTTCGGGACTTGACAAAAGCAAGATTGATTGTGTTGTTCTCGGCTGCACGCATTTTCCGTTTGCAAAAGACGACATCATCAAGGTTGTCGGTTCTCATGTTCAAATTTTTGACGGAGCAAACGGCGCGGCAAGGCAAACGGAGCGTCTGCTTGAAGAAAGCGGAATGCTTTGCGAAAAAACACAAAAAGGGCAGGTTGTTTTTGAAAACAGCGACGAAAGGCATATTGAACTTTCAAAAAAGCTTTTTTCCTTATAAACTTTAAATCGGCGTTTTATGAACGCAGGAGGATTTTATATGACCGGTATTGTTGATGTCGGCGGAGGAATGAGATGCATTTATTCGGCAGGAATTTATGACTGCTTTATGGATAAACACATCAAAATTGATTATTGTCTCGGCGTATCTGCCGGAAGTGCCAATTTGATTTCCTATGTTTGCGGACAAAGGGGAAGAAACCTTGAATTTTATTCCGAATATGCGCTGAGAAAAGAATATATGAGCGCAGGAAATTTTGTTCGTACCGGCTCTTATATCGGACTTGACTATATATTCTCCGACCTTTGCAATGAGGGCGGAGAATATCCGCTTGATTATGACTATTTTCAAAAAAGCCATATCATCTATAAAGCTGCGGCAACAAGAGCATCGGACGGCAAAGGAATTTTTTTCACCAAAGATGATGTTTCGCTGAACAATTACGATATTCTCAAAGCCTCATGCAGCATTCCGATGGTCTGCAAGCCCTATAAAATCGCAGACGAAGAATATTATGACGGCGGAATTGCCGAACCGATTCCGGTTGAAAAGGCATTTGAAGACGGCTGTGACAAGGTGATTCTTGTTCTGACAAAACCCAGAGAAGAATATACAACGCCGAAAAAGCCGATTACGGCGGCTTCAAAGCTTCTCAAAAGCTATCCTGCCATGTGCGAACAGATGAAAACACTGCATCTTCGCTGTGCAGAAATTCTTGAAAAAATTGAACAATATGAAAAAGAGGGCAAGGTCTTTGTTTTCGAACCGAAAAACTGCTTCGGCGTGGATACGTTAACGCGTGATAAATATTCCATTCTGAAGCTTTATTCGGGCGGCTATGCCGATGCACTCAGAGCAGTTGACAATAAATCATTTTTTGAAACGGAGAGTCAGAGCGCATGAAAACAAAAAAACTTGATAACACGATTGCGGTTCGCCTTGATATCGGCGATGAAATTTGCAGCTGTGTTGAAAAAATATGCCGCGAATATAACATCAAAGCCGGAACCGTTCAGGGAATCGGTACCACCGATAACGCGGAAATCGGCGTTTATAATCTTCAAAAGCGCAGATTTATCGGTAATGAAATTCATGAATTTATGGAAATAACCAACCTTTGCGGAAATGTCAGCCAAATGGATGGCCAAACATATATTCATCTTCACGCAACTCTTGGCGATAAAGACGGCAAAGCTTACGGCGGACATTTGAAAAGTGCCGTTGTTGCCGCAACAGCCGAACTTTTTATAACGGATCTCGGCGGTCAGATTGAACGCCGCTATGACGAAACAACAGGACTTAACATTTTTTCTTTTTAACGGACAAACACTATGAACATTCAGCAGCAGCTTAAAGCTTATCTTCTTGAACAGGGCGCAACCGATGTCGGCTTTTGCAAAATTGACGACGGTGATTTCGGCAACTGTAACTATGCAGTGAGCATTGCCGTCAGACTGTCCGATGCAATTGTTGACGAAATCGGCGCCGAGCCGACCCATACATATTTCAATCACTATCGTTCGGTCAATGCTTTTATTGATTCGCTTCTTTTGAAAGCCGGTTTGTTTCTTCAGAAAAACGGCTATCAATATATCACCGTTGCGGCTTCGCAAAGCATCAATAAAGACGGCTGGAATTATAAAGGCAGATATTCCCACAAAAAGGCGGCGGCTCTGGCAGGACTCGGAACCATCGGGAAAAGCTCCATGTTTCTTCACAAAGAATACGGTGCATCGGTCAGGCTGGGAACGGTTTTCACAAACTGCGAATTTGATGTCAGCAATGTTCGCCCGGTTTCCATCTGCAAAAACTGTAATCTTTGTGTTGAAGCCTGCCCGTCAGGAGCCATCAAGGGAAAAGAATGGTCACCGGACTGCAAAAGAGAAGAAATGTTTGACCCCGAAAAATGCAGTAATTATATGAAACAGCATTTTAAAAACATCGGAAGAGGCGCTGTCTGCGGAATCTGCATGAAAGTTTGCCCATACGGAAAATAATTTACGAATAAACAAAGCAAAGCTTTTAAATATAAAAAGACAAGGAGAAGTAAACAAATGGATTATGATATGCTTTTTTCACCGATGAAAATCGGAAGCTGTGAAATCAAAAACAGAATTGTTATGCCGCCGATGCTCATGGGCTTCGGACAGTTTGACGGCACGCCGACCGAGCAGATGATGGATTATTATGAAGAGCGCGCAAAGGGTGGAGCCGGTCTTATCATCACCGAAATCACAAGAGTGAACGACAAAACGGGTGCGGCTGCTTTTGCACAGCTTTCGGTCAGTCATGATTATCATATTGCGCCGCTTGCGGAAATGGCAAGAAGAATTCAAAGACACGGCGCAAAATTCTTTGTTGAACTTCATCACCCCGGCAGACAGAACATCGGCTTAATGGTCGGAACCGTTCCGCTGAGCATTGAAGCGCAAAAGCTTACGAAGGGCGCATACGGAAAACTGCTTTATCAGCTGACGCCGAAATTCGGACCGATGCTTCTTTCAAAAAACATTGTTCCGTCAGCCGCTGCGCCGGGAGCATGCGAACCTGCCTATTTTTCGGGCGGCAGAGTAAGAGCGCTCAGATATAAAGAAATCAAAGAACTTGAACAGCAGTTTATTGACGGTGCGGTGCGTGTGTTCAAAGCAGGCTGTGACGGTGTTGAGCTGCACTGTGCGCACGGTTATTTGCTTCAGCAGTTTTTAAGCCCTGTCACCAACACAAGACACGATGAATACGGCGGAAATCTTGAAAACAGAACCCGCTTTATCCGTAACATCTTAAAAGGCATCAAAACCGAATGCGGAAAGAAATTTCCTGTTATTGTCCGCCTTTCGGTTGATGAATGTTATGAAATGATCGGTCAGCGAGACAAAGGCTATAACCTTGCCGAGGGCGTTGAAATTGCAAAAATTCTTGAAGAAAACGGCGCTGACGCCATTGATGTTTCCTGCGCCGGTTATGACACATTCAATTATTGGCTTGAGCCGGTTTCGTTTGAACCGGGCTGGAGAAAATATATGGCAAAAGCCGTGAAAGATTCCGTTTCCGTTCCCGTTCTTGCGGCAAACCTTATCCGCTCACCCGAACAGGCGGAAAAACAGCTTGAAGAAGGCGTTCAGGATTTTGTTTCACTCGGCAGACCGCATATTGCAGATCCGCATTGGGCAAACAAGGTAAAAGAGGGCAAAAACATAAAGCGCTGTATCTGCTGTCTGAACTGCATGGAATCCATGGAGAAAAACGCATACTTAGGTTCACACGGCACCTGTTCGGTCAATCCGTTTGTCGGACATGAAAAAGAAGAACTCATCAAAAACGGAAACGGCAGAAAAGTTGCCGTTATCGGTGCAGGCCCTGCGGGACTGACTGCGGCTGACATTCTGGCTCAGCGCGGCTTTGATGTAACCGTAATTGAAAAAGACGAAAAGCCGGGCGGACAGCTGAAACTTGCCGCCGCCGCGCCCGGAAAGGCAAAAACCGCGTGGTTTATTGAAGATGCCATGGCTTCCTGCAAGGAAAACGGCGTTCAATTCCAATTCAAAACAGAAGCAACGGCGCAAAGCATTGCCGAAATGAACGCGGATTTCGTCATTTGTGCAGCCGGAAGCACGCCGATTAAGCCGCATTTTGACGGTTTCTATGACGGCTCAACCGTTTATACGGCAGAGGAAGTATTAAGCGGCAAGGCACCGCTTAAAAACAAAGCCGTTGCCGTTGTCGGCTCGGGTATGACCGGTCTTGAAACAGCGGATTATCTTTGCGAAAATGGTTGCAAGGTGACGGTTATTGAAATGGCAGACGAGCTTTGTCCCGGAACATGGATGCAGCACAGAGACGATATTGTTCCGAAGCTTGAAAAAGCAGGCACAAAGTTCATGACCGGTGAAAAGCTCAGCGTTATCTATAATGACAGAATTCTGACCGAAAGCACCTTAACCTTTGCAAAGAAAGAAATCGTCTGCGACGCCGTTGTTCTTTCTCTCGGTTCAAGACCCAACTGCTCGCTTTCAAATGAACTTCAGGAAAAGGGCATTGCTGCAATAGCAATCGGCGACTGCTCAAAGGTCGGAAAAATTGCCGATGCAACCGGTGCGGCTTATGAAGCGGCTGTTGAGCTCGGAATATAATCGTTAAAAGAAAAATCACGGGTGTATTTTATGGATAACAAACATAAAGATGTTTCGACGTTTGAAGATAAAATGAATGAAAAACTGCCTGACACTTGTGATGATAAAAAGGACTGTGAAACGGTAAGAGTACTTCAGGTTATCGGCAGTATGAACTGCGGCGGTGCCGAAAATAT
>JBJFHW010000062.1:0-5244 GCA_051893965.1 Acutalibacteraceae bacterium | reverse complement strand
AATTGAAAAATTAAAGAATTTTGAATTGCTGCACGGTGAATGTGTTGCGTTGGGACTGATTCCGATGTGCGGCGAAGCAATCCGCCCGAGAGTGCTCAAAGCGCTTTCCAATGTCGGGCTTCCCACCGAATATGCCTATGACAAAGACGCCGTGTTTGCCGCATTAAGTCACGACAAAAAAACGCAGGGTGAAAAGGTAACCATTGTCAAAAGCGATGAAATCGGCTCGTTTTATTTTGAAAATGTCAGCATCGAAGAGCTGAAAAAATATCTTTAATTTTAAGGAAAGAAATGGTAGCAAATGAAAAATACTTTCGGTCACAGCGTCGCCGTAACCATTTTCGGCGAAAGCCATGGCAATGCAATCGGTGCGGTTATTGACGGTCTTGCGCCGGGAATTGAAGTTGACGAAGCTTTTATTGCTTCTCAGCTTGAAAAAAGAAAAGGTCCCGGCAATGTTTCCACACTCAGAAGAGAATCAGACGCCTGCCGGATTTTAAGCGGCGTTTTTGAGGGAAAGACAACCGGAACACCGATTTGTGTTGAAATTCAGAACGAAGAGCAAAAGAGCAAGGATTACAGCTTAACAAAAGACCTTGCCCGTCCCGGTCACGCCGACTACACCGCCTTTTGCAAATATCACGGCTTTCAGGATTACAGAGGCGGCGGACATTTTTCGGGAAGAATCACTGCGGGTATTGTTGCCGTGGGCGCAATTGCCATTAAAGCGCTTGAAAACATCGGCATCCAAATCGGTACGCATGTGCTTTCCTGTGCTGAAATTTCAGACAGACCGTTTGAAAATTTTGAAGAAGATTTTTCGCTTCTTTCCTCGCTTTCCATTCCTGTTCTTGACAGTGAAGCAAGAAAAAAAATTGAAGAAAAAATTGTTTTCATGCGTAAGCAGGGCGACAGCATCGGCGGAATTTTGCAGACTGCCGTCACCGGTATGCCCGCAGGTGTTGGCGAACCGTGGTTTGACAGCGTGGAAAGCCTGCTTGCACATGCCATGTTCAGTGTTCCTGCCGTCAAAGGAATTGAATTCGGCGCAGGCTTTGCCTTTGCAAATATGACAGGCTCACAGGCAAACGACCCGTTCAGAAGCGAAAAAGGCAAGATTATCACAACAAGCAACAACAATGCCGGTATCAACGGCGGAATCACAAACGCCATGCCGATTGTTTTTAACTGTGTTGTTAAGCCTACCCCATCTATTTATAAAACGCAGGAAACCGTTGACTTTGTTAAAAACGAAAACGCTGAAATTATGATAAAAGGCAGGCACGATCCTGCCATCATTCACCGTGCCGCCGTTGTTGTTGACAGCATGACGGCTATCACACTTTGCGACCTTTTATCCGAACATTTCGGAACCGATTTTCTGAAAGGGTGAACAGCTTGAAATACGGTCTTATCGGTGAAAAGCTCGGCCACAGCTTTTCAAAAGTGATTCATGAATCCTTTGCACCTTATCAATATGATCTTTGTGAAATTGAAAAAGACAAGCTTGATGAATTTATGCAAAAAAAGGATTTTTCGGCAATCAATGTCACCATTCCTTATAAGCAGGCAGTCATACCTTATCTTTATGAACTTGATGACGCGGCTAAAAGCATCGGCGCCGTCAACACAATCGTTAACAGAAACGGCAGGCTTTACGGTTACAACACGGATTTCGGCGGTCTGAAAATGCTGCTTGAAAAAAATAACTTTGAGCTTCAAAACAAAAAGGTGCTCATACTCGGAAGCGGCGGAACTTCTAAAACCGCTTTTGCCGTTTGCAAAGCGATGGGCGCAGGAGAAGTTTATAAAGTCAGCAGAAGCGGCAAAGTCAATTATGACAATGTCAAAGTGCTTCACGCAGATGCTTCTTGCATCATTAACACAACCCCCTGCGGAATGTTTCCGAACAGCGATTCAAGCGCAATCAGTCTTGACGGCTTTGACTGCCTTGAGGGTGTTGCAGACGTTGTTTATAATCCGCTTGAAACCAAAATCGTAAGACAGGCACGAAAGCGTGGGCTGAAAGCTTGCTGCGGTCTTTATATGCTTGTTTCTCAGGCGGTTCTGGCAAGCGAAATTTTTTTGGATACTAAATACGATGAAAGCGTGTTTGAAAAGGCATATCATTATGTTTTGTCGCAAAAACAAAACATTGTTCTTGTCGGTATGCCCGGGTGCGGAAAAAGCACGATCGGAAAAGCACTTTCTCAAGAACTCGGCAAAGAGTTTCTTGACACGGACGAGCTTGTAATCAAAAACGAGGGCTGCCCTATTTCTGAAATTTTCAAAGACAAAGGTGAAGAATATTTTAGAAACGCCGAAACTACCGCCGTCAAAACTGCTTCGGAAAAAAACGGCGTCATCATCGCAACGGGCGGCGGCGCGGTTTTAAGAGAGGAAAATGTTGACCTACTTAAATCAAACGGAATCATTTTCTTTCTCAACCGACCGCTTGAAGATATTCTTCCGACCGACGACAGACCGCTTTCAAGCAACATTTCCGACCTTGAAAAGCGCTATCGGGAACGCTATCCGATATACAAGGCTGTTTCGGACGCCGAAATTTTTGTTGACGGCAAGGTTGAAAACAGCGTAAAAAAAATAATTGAACTGATTTAAAGGAACCTGACAATGAAAATACTTGTGCTTAACGGACCGAATCTGAATATGCTCGGAATAAGAGAGCCTGACCATTACGGCAAGGAAACTTATGCCGATCTTGTGAAAAAAATTGAAAATTACTGCAAAGAAAAGCAAATTGAGTGTGAATGTTATCAATCCAACCACGAAGGCGCTTTGGTTGATAAGATTCAGGAAGCTTACGGAAAAATTGACGGCATTGTTTTTAACCCTGCCGCCTATACGCACACAAGCGTTGCCATTCTTGACGCGGTAAAATCCGTCTCCATTCCAACCGTTGAAGTTCACATTTCAAAGGTTGAACAAAGAGAAGATTTCCGCCAGGTCAGCTACATAAGACAGGCGGCGGTGAAAACCATAACAGGACTTGGTACTGACGGTTATCTTCGTGCAATTGATTTCCTTTTGGAATATCTCGGCGGTGAAAACAAATGAAAGCAAAAATATATAAAAGCACGGCAAGCGGAACAGTCAGTGCACCGACATCAAAAAGCATGGCGCACAGGCTTTTGATTTGTGCCGCGCTTGCAAACGGCAAAAGTAGGATTTCCGGCGTTACCTTTTCGCAGGATATTTATGCAACGCTTGACTGTCTTAAAAAAATGGGCGCCGTTTATGAAATAAAAGGTAACAGCGTTGAAATTGAAGGAACCGGCTGCCCTGTTATGACAAAAAGCGAACACTTTTTCTGCCGGGAAAGCGGAAGCACTTTGCGCTTTCTTATCCCTTTGCTTTTGCTTTCGGACAAGAAACAAACTCTTTCGGGCGAAGGCCGACTGATGCAAAGATCGCTTGAGGTTTATGAAGAAATATGCAAAGAACAGGGGCTTCTTTTTCAAAAAAATAATGAGGAACTTGTCATCTGCGGGAAGCTGACATCGGGCAAATATGTTGTACGCGGCGACATCAGCAGTCAGTTTATTACCGGTCTGCTTTATGCGCTTTCGCTTTGCGACGGTGACAGCGAAATTCAGATTCTGCCGCCGTTTGAAAGCGCAAGCTATATCAACATGACAATGGACGCCATGGAAAAATTCGGCGTGGAAATTGAAGTTACGGACGAACTGACGCTGTTTATAAAAGGCAATCAGAAATATATCCCGCAAAGCATCACCACCGAGGGGGACTATTCGGGTGCGGCTTTTCTTGACGCGTTTTCTTCTCTCGGCGGAAATGTTCAAGTCACCGGTCTTGACGAAAACAGTCTTCAGGGCGACAAAATATACAAAAAATATTTCACTCTTTTGTCTTACGGTTCACCGAATCTCGATGTTTCGGACTGCCCCGACCTTGCCCCGATTCTGATGACGCTTGCCTGCGCATTAAACGGCGCAAAACTTATCGGCACAAGGCGGCTGAAAATCAAGGAAAGCGACAGAGGCGCTGTGATGGCGCAGGAGCTTTCAAAATTCGGTGCAGACATTGAAGTGAAAGAAAACGAAATTATCGTGCACAAAGCGCCGCTCCATGCTCCGACAGAACTTCTTTACGGTCACAACGATCACAGAGTTGTGATGTCGCTTGCCGTTTTAAGCAGTGTTTACGGCGGTACCATTGACGGAGCGCAAGCGGTTTCAAAAAGCTTTCCGGACTTTTTTGAAAAGATAAAAGAGCTCGGTGTGGAGGTAGAAAACTATGACGATTAACAAGAACACAAAATTTTTGATTGTCGGTCTCGGTCTTCTCGGCGGAAGCTATGCAAGAGGCTTTACCGAAAAAGGCTATTATGTTGACGCAATCACAAGAAGTCAGTCATCGGTTGATTTTGCTCTTGAGCATGAAATTGTCAACCATGCAACGACCGAAGTGGACATAGAAATGATTCAGAATGCTGACATTATTGTTTTTTCGCTTTATCCGAATATTTTTGTCAAATGGATTGAAGAAAACGGAAAATACATCAGACCCGGAACCATGATAACCGACGTCACCGGTGTTAAGCAGTGCATTGTTGAAAAGATTCAGTCGCTTCTTCCCGAGGGTGTTGAATTTGTTTCGGCTCACCCGATGGCAGGCCGTGAGGTTTACGGCGTTGAAAACAGCAGTGAGAAAATCTTCTTCGGTGCAAACTACATTGTCGTTCCCACTGAAAAAAACACCGAAGAAAACATTGAAACCTGCAAAAGAATCGGTGAAATTCTTGGGTTCGGAAGAATTTGCGAGCTTTCGCCGAAAGAGCATGACGAAATGATCGGCTTTGTTTCTCAGCTTACTCACTGTATTGCGGTTGCGCTGATGACCTGCTATGAGCATGAACATCTTGAAAAATACACCGGCGATTCATTCCGGGATTTGACAAGAATTGCAAACATAAACGAATATATGTGGAGCGAGCTTTTCATGCTCAACAAGGAAGCGCTTTTGAAACAGATGGATTTGTTCATGGGCGAATTTGAAAAGCTCAGAAATTATCTTGCCGACGGCAACAAAGACGGCATGATGGAAATGATGCGAATATCAACACAAAGGCGCAAACTCTTCGACAAATAAGCGGACAATGTCCGCAGATGTTACGCGGGGTAGAAAGCAATAGTCTTTACAATTACGCCGCGACGGAAACTGAGTTCGAAAGGAGTAAATTTTTTCGCCACGATAGGAGCT
>JBJFHW010000061.1:0-23929 GCA_051893965.1 Acutalibacteraceae bacterium | reverse complement strand
CGGTTCGTGCGCCGTTTCTTATTATCACGATGAGCTTTATCTGAATCCATCAACGAACGCGTATTACAAAAAAACATATATCTATAATAATATTGCAAATCATTCTGTAACCATTGTCGGCTGGGACGATAACTATTCAAAAAACAACTTCGGAACACTTGCGGGTCTTTTTGCAAAGCCGACCAAGAACGGAGCGTGGCTGATCAAGAACAGCTACGGCGATTCTTACGGTGACGACGGTTATATCTGGGTGTCATATGAAGAAAAATCGCTTCTGACCGATGACGCTTTGTTTGTCGATTACACAACCACGGATACTTATGACAGAAACTATCAGTATGACGGTTCCTGCTCTTTCGGTGTTTTTTATGACAGCGATCAGATCTATATGTCTAATGTTTTCACAAGCACCGAAGACGAAAAGCTCAAAGCAATTTCATTTTTCTGCGATGACGCAACGCAAAAATATAAATATCAGATTTATAAAAATGTCAGCACAAGCACTTCGCCGACAAACGGTACGCCCGTTTTTGAGAGCTATATTGACTGCTCACAGCAATATCCCGGTTATCACACTGTTACTTTGCCGGCGGAAATTCAGCTTGAAAAAGGCGAAAAGTTTTCTGTTGTGATTCAGGTAACGAATAAGGGAAAGAATGCCACGGCGATGTGCGACAGCAGCGCATATCTTGATTCTTACGGAATCGTTTACTGTGAATCTGTGAACAAAAAAGGTCAGAGCTTTATCAGCAGTAACGGCAAAACATGGGACGATTTGTATGTTGAGGGCGACGGCGAAAATCTGAGAATCAAAGCGCTGACAAAAAGCGGATATGTTGCTCCGAAAAAAATTACAATTGACAAAAGCGTAAAGCTTGCCGTTGCACAAACAAAAACCGTAACGGCAAAGATTACCCCTGCTTACGCTTACGGAAAATGCAGCTGGAAATCTTCCGATCCCGCAGTTGCAAAGGTTTCTTCAAGCGGAAAAATTACGGCCCTTTCCTGCGGCACGGCAACCATAACCTGCACAAGTCTCAAAGATAAAAATGTAAAGGCAACGCTTACGGTTACGGTTGTTCCGAAAAAAGTCAGTTCGCTGAAAGTTTCAAAAATTGCTTCAAGCTCATATACATTCACATGGACAGCAGACAAGAATGCAAGCGGTTATTATATTTACCGATATAATGAAACCAGCAAAAAGAAGGTTCTTGAGGCGACCGTGAGCAAAAACAGCTACACGAAAAAATCGCTGAAAGAGGGAACAAAGGCGACCTATTATGTTGTTGCCTTTGCCAAAATAAAAAAAGACGGAAAAACCGTTTATTATACCTCAGAATCAAGCAGTGCATTCAAAATTGCCACGCTGTCACCGAAAGTCAAGCTCAAAGCATCAGACATAAAAACAACCTCGGTTAAGTTAAGCTGGGGAAAATCTCTGAATGCAACGGAATATAACATCTATGTTTATGACGCTTCATCAAAAAGCTATAAGCTCAAGAAAACAGTGAAAACGCAAAGCGCGGTAATCACTTCGCTTTCAAAAAACAAGACCTATAAATTCATCGTCAAACCGTCGGTTACTGTCTCCGGCAAGAAATATATTTCAGCCGCCTCCAACACCGTTACGGTTAAGACGAAAAAGTAAAATGCAGGGTTGTCACATTTCAATGCAGAAAGTGTTTTATCCCACTGAAGCTGTATAAAGAAACGGCGAGCGGGTGAAAAACGCTTAAAAATCAAAATGTTTTCATTTTAAAATTTTGATTTTTATTCTGCGCTCAATGAGACAGCCCTATGATTTTTTTTGAATACTTTCGTTTATAATAATATTATTGAAAACGAAGAAGACTGTTTTTTGTGAAAGGTAAAGTTGAATTTTTTAGCCGAAATCCTTGACAAGCCAAAACGATTGTGATATTATACTTAGGCACAAAAAAATAAGCGCCAGTAGCTCAGCTGGATAGAGTGTTTGGCTACGAACCAAAAGGTCGGGGGTTCGAGTCCCTCCTGGCGCGCCAGAAAGAAAAGTCGCACGATAGTGTGGCTTTTCTTTTTATATTTTTCAGCACTTTTTATTTTGTCAGCGTTCCGCCGTCTGCATAAACAAGAAGCAAGATATTTTCTTCCTGACCGGTTTGTGTGTTGATATAAACGAGTACTTCCTGCTTTTCTTTGTCACGGCAGTGGAATTCATAGCAAAGCTTTTCGTTGCCGTAATCGGTCGGGATCAGCGCTTTTGACGAGGAAAGCACCGTTAGGTTGTCTGCAAGCATACTTTCCGCTTTTTTCAAGCTGATCTTTTCTTCCTCAAGGCGGCGGTCTCTGTGGTTTGTGATATAGCTTCGTGCGTCAATTGCAACAATATTTCCCGTGTCGAGAGCAACGCTGACTTTGATTAAGTCTGCATAGTATATCACGCCGTTTTCATAATGGGCAAAGTTGACGGTGCAAACGCCGTCATAATCGGAATAATAGCTTTCTTTCATGTCTTTGTAGCCGATTTTGTCAAGATATTGCTTTGCTCTTCTTACAGCTTCTTCTTCGCTGATTGCCGCCGCACCGGAATAATCCGGATTTGTCATATAGCAGAGAAAGCCGCCTTTTTTGGTGATTGCAATTGATTTTTCTCCCGCCGAAAAGCAATAAAGACCGATTGCGGAGTTTTCGTCGCTGTCTTGCCTGAGCGATGATTTATCCGTGCCGAGATAGCTTGCCGCCGCCTGCTTTGCTTCATCGGCGGTTATTTCTTTTTGACCTTGTATATAATAGGCGTTTTTTTCAAGCCTGCTGTCGGCAAACGGACCGTCATATATCAGTGTGGGATAATCTTCAAGAGCCTGCTCGGTATCATGCATGGAGTCCGAGAAAAGTGCGGTATCTTCGGCAGAGGTGCTTTCAACATTGGAAAGACTTTTTTCAAGTGTTACCGTTCCGTCATAATAGCCGGCTCTGATTTCGTTCAGCCCGTTTGAAAGTGAAAGCGAATAGTTATATAGTTTTTTAACTGCTGTTCGCTCTTCTTCTGTCAGCTTTTCGCCGTTCTGGGCTTTTCTGACAAGTGATGAGGTAAAATCGCCGACTTGCGACAAAAATTTATATACCTCATCTGTTATCATTTCTTCATCGGTAAGTTGTCCGAGACTCACTTTTGCACAGGAAGCGCTTCTGTTAAGCGTTGATGAAACTTCTTCAAGCATGTTTTCGCTGTTGCAGTAAAGACCCTTTTGAAGCGTGACGGTGATGTTGTCAAGATTTTCGCAAAGCTCACTGATTGCTCTTTCCGACGAAAGAACGGCAGAACGCCTGTATCTTACGGCTCTGACGCCGTTTACGATTGCAGCTGCCCCGAGAAGAATGCTAAGACATACAAAAAAAGAAATAATGCGTATATATTTTCTTCTGGAATATTTTTTCATGATTGCCTCCGTAACCATAATTTACATACTGTAAATTAAAATTGATTTCATATTTTCATTTTAAAATCAGAATTGACTGACGGTGAGTGAAATAATCTATTATAGTTTTTAACAAAAAGCTTCTTAAAATTCACAAAGCTTAAAAATATGGGTTCTTAACGAAAATTTAAAAAATGAAAACGCCTTTTTTTACATTTAATCGTTGCATGTATTTCCCTTTTATAGTATAATAAATAGGATTATAATGAGGAGGTACGCCCATGGAAGCATATTTTGACAACAGCGCAACAACTTTCGTCTGCAAAGAAGCAATCGAGCAAATGAAATTGGCTGTTGAAAAAGAATGGGGCAATCCTTCTTCTCTTCATGAAAAGGGAATTGAGGCGCAGGATTTGCTTGAAAAAGCAAGAGAAGCAGTTGCAAAATCTCTTTCGTGCAGCAAAAAAGAAATTGTTTTCACAAGCGGCGGAACGCAGGGCAACAACATTGCGGTTTTCGGTGCCTGCGCCGCGCAAAAAAGAAAAGGCAATAAGGTGATTACCACTGCCGTTGAACACCCGAGCGTTTCAAAAGCCTTTGACAGGCTGGAAGAATACGGCTTTGAGGTTGTGCGCCTCGGCGTTGATAAACACGGAAAAATCAATCTGTCACAGCTTGAAAAGGCGCTTGATGAAAAAACCGTGCTTGTCAGCATCATGGCGGTTAATAATGAACTGGGCACCATTGAACCGATTGAACAAGTCGGGAAAATTATCAGAAACAGCAATTCGCCTGCACTTTTTCATGTTGACGCCGTACAAGCCTTTGGAAAACTACCGCTGAACGTTTCAAAAATCGGCGCCGATCTTATGACCGTAAGCTCACACAAAATTCACGGGCCAAAGGGTGCCGGAGCGTTGTTTGTGAAAAACGGCGTAAGACTCGTATCTCCGGTTGTCGGCGGCGGTCAGGAACGGGACATTCGCCCGGGAACGGAGCCGATGCCTGCCATTGCCGGATTCTGCGGCGCAGTCAGTGCGCTTTCGCCAAAAGAAAGCCTTGAAAAGGTTCGTGTTCTTCGCAATGGTTTGGTTTCAAAGCTGAAAAACATTGACGGCGTTGTGATAAACAGCCCTGACGATGCTTTGCCTTATATCGTAAATATTTCACTTCCCGGTCTTCCGTCCGAGGCGGTTCTGAATCTTCTTTCGGACAGGGGAATCTATGTTTCTTCGGGCTCTGCCTGTGCAAAGGGACATAAAAGTCCGGTTCTGACTGCGGCAGGACTTGAAAGCAGCCTGATCAATTCATCGGTTCGAATCAGCATGTCGAAATTTACAACGGCTCAAGAACTTGATTATCTTATTGAGGGAATTAAAACCGCACTCAAGGTTATCAGAAGAAAATAAAGGAAATGCATATGAAAAAGGTTATTCTTGTCAAAAACGGTGAACTTGCCTTAAAAGGGCTGAACCGTTCAACATTTGAAGATATTCTTGTTAAAAACATCAAAAGAAGACTCATGCCTTTGGGTCATTTTGAATTTACCAAGGCGCAGTCCACCGTTATTATTTCTCCCTGTGATGAAGAAATTGATTTTGAACAGGCCGAGGAAAATGTTTCAAAAGTTTTCGGAATTGCCGCTTTTTCGGTTGCGGGCGTAACCGAAAAGGATCTTGAAAAAATCAAAAGTGCGGCGGTTGAATTTTTGGGCGATGAGTTGAGAAACGCAAAAACCTTTAAGGTCTGCGCAAAACGAAGCGACAAAAAATTTCCGTTTACTTCCCCTGAAATCTGCTGTGAAGTCGGCGGCTATATATTAAGTAAAATTCCGTCTTTAAAAGTCGATGTTCATAACCCCGAAATTACCGTTACCGTTGAAGTCAGAGACAACAGCGTTTTTGTGCACGGCAACCAAAGAAAAGGTGCGGGCGGTATGCCTGTCGGAACTTCGGGAAAAGCGGCGCTTTTAATTTCCGGCGGAATTGACAGTCCGGTTGCCGGATACATGATGGCAAAAAGAGGGCTGATTCTCAGCGCAATTCATTTTGCCGCGCCGCCTTATACCAGCAAAAGAGCGGAAATGAAAGTGCGCGAGCTTGCAAAAATTGTTGCGCAGTACAGCGGAAGAATCAAATTCCGTGTTGTACCGTTTACTGAAATTCAGGAAAGCATAAAAGATAACTGTCCGGAAGAATTATTCACGGTTATCATGCGCAGAATGATGATGAGAATTGCTTTGCGCCTCGCTGAAGAGGACGGCTGCAAGGCTCTGATTACGGGCGAAAGTCTCGGACAGGTTGCTTCGCAGACGCTTGACGCAATCGGCTGCACGGAAGCTGTTTGCACAATGCCTGTTTTCAGACCGCTGATCGGCATGGATAAGGAAGAAATCATTTCCGTTGCAAGAAAAATCGGCACGTTTGAAACCTCACTTCTTCCTTATGAGGACTGCTGCACGGTGTTTACACCCAAGCACCCGAGAACCAGACCGACAAAAGAGCTTCTTGAAGAAGCCGAAAAAGCTTTTGATTTTGAAAGCCTGATTGAAAAAGCCGTCAGCGAAACAAGATATGATTATATTGACTGATTAATTTTTTATGAAAGCGTGTTTTTATGACCTGTGAACTGATTTCTGTCGGAACGGAGCTTTTGCTCGGCGATATTGTGAACACAAATGCCCGCTATCTTTCTCAGAAGCTTGCTTCGCTCGGAATTGATGTAATGTTTCAGCATACGGTGGGTGATAACGAAGAAAGACTGGAAAACGCCCTTTGCGATGCTCTTTCAAAAAGTGATATGGTCATCACAACAGGAGGTCTCGGACCGACAGCAGACGATCTGACAAAGGAAGTTTGCGCAAAGTTCTTTTCTTTGCCGCTTGAATTTGACGAAGAAAGCTTTGAACACATAAAAACATATTTTAAAAATAAAAACCTGCCGATGGTAAAATCGAATGAAAAGCAGGCGATGCTGCCGAAAGGCTCAATTATATTAAAAAACAACAACGGAACCGCTCCCGGCTGTATTATGGAAAAGAACGGAAAAATGATTGTTGTTCTTCCCGGACCGCCGCGAGAAATGCAGCCGATGTTTGAAAACGAAGTTGTTCCTTATTTAAGTAGATTTACACAAGGTGTTATAAAATCTCATTCAGTGAGAACTTTCTCAATCGGAGAAAGCGCAATGGCGGAAAAGGTCAAAGACCTTCTGGAAATGAAAAATCCGACCGTTGCGCCTTATGCAAAAAGCGGGGAAGCTCTTTTGAGAGTCACTGCTAAAGCGAAAACGCAGGAAGAAGCCGAACAGCTTCTTTCGCCGGTTGTTGAAGAGATAAAAAACCGTCTGGGCGATCTGGTTTATGCGGTTGACGCTTCTTCCATTGAAGAAGCAACGGTGTCGCTTTTAAAAGAAAAAAATTTGAAAGTTGCCTGCGCCGAAAGCTGCACGGCAGGCCTTGTTGCTAAAAGAATTACCGATATTCCGGGTGCTTCTCAGGTTTTTGAATGCGGCACTGTTTCCTATTCAAACGAAATTAAGCACAAGGTGCTCGGCGTTGACGAAAAAGCACTTGAAAAATATGGTGCTGTCAGCGAAATTGTTGCCGCGCAGATGGCGTACGGAGCCATTCAGGTTTCGGGGGCGGATATTGCAGTTTCGGTAACGGGAATTGCAGGCCCCGAAAGCGATGAAACAGGCAAGGAAGTCGGACTGATTTATATCGGTGTGACAGACGGAAAGCTCGTTTGCGTAAAGAAGCTGCTGACCGGACATCAGAGCGGCGGTGACTGCCGTGATTACAACCGGTTCGTGGCTGCTTCAAACGCAATTAACGCACTTCGTCTTTTTGCTTTGGGCAAAAAAGAGGGTGCAAAAGAGTTGAAAGAATATATTAGTTAATTTTTAAAGGATAAAAGCTATGAAAAACATTTATGAAGACGGCGCAGGTCAGCCCGGCGGCGAAGATGTGACAAAATCAGGCGGCTTTTTTGAAGAAGACGCTTCGGTTTTTCAAAAACCGGCACAGTGGCCGAAGTCCGTTGCGAAGCCGGATAAAGAAAAGCAACACAATCCTCCGGATGAAAAAAATTCTTCCGGTGTGCTTCAGCTTACGCCTGAACAGCTTTCTGCAATTGTTACACAGCTTATTGCTTCACAGCAAAATGCACCGCAGCAAAACGCTTCATCACAAAATGTTCCGCCGCCGAAAAGCAGTGAGCCCGAACAGACAGATACAGTAAATCCCGGAAAAAGAATTATTTTTCAAAGTGAGGATTTTGACGAAGAACCGCAAAAAAGAAAGCTTCCCCCAATCGGTTCGCTTGAACCGAAAAGCAGGTCGGACAAAAACAGTTTTTATGACGATGACGAAATATTTGACGATGAAAGCCTTGACACAGATGCTTTAAAAAACGTTTCTGGCACAAGGCGGGTTATATATAAAAGTGATTCGGACAACCGGTTCAAGGTTTCGGAAGTTGAGCTTGCGGACGATGACTTGCCGGACCTTAAAGCGCAAAGAATTATTTCAACAAAACCGCCTAAACCCATAATTTCTTCGGGCACAAAGCCGCAAACGCCGCCCGGTTCGGTTTTTCCGAAAGCGGTGCCGAAAGGCAGTGCCCAGTTTGAAGATTTTGAAGAAGTCAGCCTTGAAAAAAGCATGGCCGAGGAAAGAGAAATCGAAAAAGAACCGCAGAAGAAAAAGCTTTCAACAGGCGAAATCATAAGAAGAGTGGTTCTGTGCATCTCACTGATTGCAATCGTTGTCGCTTCAGCCGTTCTCGTTCGTGAATATTATCTTCACAAGCAAAACGAAGAACTTGAATCTGAAATTTCCGACATGATTCTTTCTGAGGCAGAAACAACGAAAAAGCAAAAAAAGGAAAGCACAACCAAGAAAAAGGAAGAAGCAACAACAAAACAGCAGACAACTGCGCCGACGCCTGAACAGCAATGGGCTGACATTAAACAGCAATATCCCAACACGCTTTTCCCGCCGAATATGCAGTTGAAATATGCAAAGCTTTATGCAATAAACAATGATTTTGTCGGTTATCTGAGTGCGGACGGAGTAAATCTTAATTTGCCTATTGTTCAGACGGATAATGATGATGAGTATCTTACAAAGAATTTTTACGGAAAAACAACGAAATACGGCTGTCCGTTCGTTACGCATCTGAACAACATAACAGAACTTGACAAAAACACCGTAATTTTCGGTCACCATATGAATGACGGAACCGTTTTCGGCGCATTGGACGCTTACAAATCCATTGAAGGCTTTAAGAAAGCGCCTGTGATCACCTTTAACACACTTTATAAGGATTACAAATGGAAGGTTATTGCGGCATTCATCACAAACGCATATGAAAAAGACGATAACAACTATGTCTTTCAGTATTATTTCACATCTCTCAGCACGCAGGAAAGTTTTTCGGCGTTTCTCAATGAACTTGCCCAGCGTTCGCTTTATAATACGGGCGTTGATGTTCAGGCTTCCGATAAGCTCCTGACGCTTTCAACCTGCTCTCATGAATTTGAAGACGCACGTTTTGTTGTTGTTGCAAGGCTTGTGCGTTCGGGCGAAAGTGAAGAAGTTGATGTAAGCAAGGCAGTTGAAAACGCAAATCCGCGCTATCCGCAGGCTTATTACACAAAGAAGAAAACGGACAATCCGTATGTAAATGCAAGCAGATGGTATGTTGAATAAGCCTGTTTTAAAAAATCAGCGGTTATCCAACCATCGACGAAAGTTGGAGGTTTGAATGAATTCAAATCTGAAGTAAGAAGTAAGAGTGAAAAGTGAAAAGGCGCAGTGATTCTGACTGAGGCAACAAAAATTTATGCACAGCGCTTTTGCAGCTTTTGAAAGGAATGTCATAAGTATGATAAAATTATTTACTCTTGGAAATTTGTCGGCTGTATCGTCTGACGCAGTTTATAAAATCTGCCTGGCGCTTGACGATTACGGGATGTCGGACGAAAACATTTTTTCTTTTGACGGCTACGGTTCTCTTTTTGATGCCACAGTATCATCTCTTGACATGGGAGACTATGTGATTATTGCTGCCGAACCGCAGGATTATACGGATGTCAAGCGTTATCTTTCTGCAAGGCTTGCACTGAACGAAATTTCAAGCCCTGTTCTTGCAGAAGCAATTTCAAAAAACAAAAGCGGCGAAGAATTCGATTTTGACATGGAGGAACAGTGCACGGTTCCGTCTGATTGCGCACTTCATCTGAGCGCTGACGGTCTTTACAGTGGCTTTACGGTCAGAGCCGGCGCCGGTCTTTGCACATTGATTCCGCTTGATTTTTCAAGAATTGATCCGATTATTGAAAATTATAAAAAGACTTTTCTTAACTTGCCGATTGTTGCAGAACCGACCGTTGATCCCGAGGAAGAGGGTTATGACTTCAAAGAGTCCGTAAGCCAGATGGTTTATGCTCTGATCAAGGAAGATGAGCGTGTTGCTCTTGCAACCGGCGAAGCAACGATGTGGATTTATAATCTTTATGACCGCATCGAGGGACTTTCCGAAGCCATCAACTTTGTTGATATTATTGACACGAATCGCGATGAAGAAAAGACTTCCGAAGAACTTGAAAGCGAAGAGGCCGAAGACGAGAATTCCGAGTCGCCGGAAGAAAAGGAAAGTGTTTCCGCAAGAACCATTCGTCATGCCCGTGAGGCTATGCGCAACATGAGTGCGGAATACGGTGCCGCCATTTCGGATATATACACAAGTGAGGACGAAAGCGGCGAAGCAACATTTTTTGCTTTCGTTGCTGTTGCCGATTCCAAAACAACCAAGGCGAAAAAAATCACAACCGCCAACGAAGAAGAAGCAAGACTTCTGCTTCCGCATTGTGTCACGGTGCTTTGTGAAACCGTTTGTAAAAAAATGGAGGATAAAAGTAACGAACAGCCCGAAAACAAGAGCGAAGAGCAAAAGAAGTTTTCAAAGGGCATGATTGCTTTTGCCGTTGCGGTTTTGCTTGTTGCAATTATCAGCCCGATTTGTATTGCTCATTTCATTCTGGGCGGAAAAACAGAAAATCAGCAGACACAGCCGGTCATTGCAACCGGTGATGTTGCAACAACGCTGAGCCAGACCACTTTGGCTGATACAACCGCTGCCGACCCGTTCGGAATCGGTTCGAGCACAGTTGCCGGCGAAACAGCGCTCAATCAGCAGAACAACTTAACAGCCGCCGAACCGACTGCAAGTGAAATTACTGTTGAGCAAACCTCACCGACAACTTCTTCAACAAGCGGCACTTTCAAATTTTATGTTTTCGGCTACGGTCACGGCGTCGGTATGAGCCAATACGGCGCAAACTATCTGGCATCGCTCGGCTGGAACTATACGCAGATACTTGCCAACTATTATTATGGAACAACGCTTGTAAGCGGCGATACTTATCCTGAGAAAATCAAATATAACGGCACGGAATATGCGACAAGAGATTTTCTTGCCGGCGTTCTTGAAGCCGAAATGGGCGGCGGATATCATGCCGAAGCGCTCAAAGCACAGGCGGTTGCGGCCTATACCTTTGCAAAATATTATAAATTTGATATTGACACAAGCTCCATGGCCTATCAGACCTCGCCGTCACAGACCTGTTATGATGCAGTCGATGCAGTGATGAAAAACGGAATTTATATTTCCTATAACGGAGCGACGGCTTTAACGCCGTTCCACGCAATCAGTGCCGGTGTGACCTCATCCTATCATAACACATGGGGCGGTACCGAGGTGCTTTATCTCAGCGGCGGACGCCCGAGCTACGGCGACTATAATGCGCCGGAATTCAAATCAACCTATGAAATTTCAAGTGCCGCTTTCAAATCGCTTGCCGAATCAAAGAATCTTGGCATTTCACTCAGCGGAGATCCGGCAACATGGATTTCGATTATATCCCATGACAATGCCATCAGCAGCGACATCGGTTATGTTTCATCAATTAATGTCGGCGGAAAAGTGATGACCGGCAACGAATTCAGGAGTAAGGTACTTGACGGAAATATCCGTTCGCACTGCTTTACGGTTGTCTATATTCCGGACAGTCAGTGATAAAAAACAAAAGAAACATGCGGGCAAAGCACACAAGATGTTTTGCCCGCTTTACATTGCATTTTCCCTTTTCTCAGTTGACTTTACCTATATATTTTAGTAAAATATTTTTGTACGCATATATCTTGTTCAATAATTGAGAAAACGAAAGGAAACAGTAAGATGAAATACATTTGGGAAAACCCCGAAATTATCAAAGAAAACAAAGAAGACGGCCATGTCATTGCCATGCCGTTTGAAAACGAAGAAGCCGCTGTAAAACGTGAGAACTCTCCGTTTAAAATTTCACTTAACGGCTCCTGGAAGTTCTTCTGGAAAAAAGGCGTTCCCGAGCTTCCGAAAAAATTCACTTATTCACGCTTTGACGACAGCGGCTGGGAAAACATTAATGTTCCCGGCGTGTGGCAGTTCCAGAAGGATTATACCAAACCCTGGTATTATGCAAATTCCTATCCCAATGCCATTTCAACCGATCCGAAGAAAATCCCCTGTATTGATGTAAACGATCAGGAAATCGGCGTTTACCGCAGAAACTTTGACATTCCCGAAAATTGGGCAGACAGAGAAATTTTTATTCATTTCGGCGCCGTTAAGGCAGGTCTTGAAGTTTACATAAACGGTCAGCGCGTCGGCTATTCTCAGGGCTCGAACACACCGCATGAATTTGACATCACGCCGTATATCAGAACCGGCGACAATCAGCTGACTGCCATTGTTTACCGCTATACGGACGGCACCTATCTTGAAGATCAGGATATGTGGTTCTTGTGCGGAATTTACCGCGAGGTTTATCTCTTCAGTGAACCGAAGCAGACGCTTCGCGATGTATATGTTACAACCGAGCTTGTCAATGACTATACCGACGCAGACCTCACAATCGAAGCGTCAATCCGCGATTACACCGAAGCCGGAAAATCAGTAAACTTTGAAGCCGTGCTCCTTGACAAAAACGGCGAAAAGACCGTTATCGGTTCAACCGAAATCATCACAGCCGCACGCTGCGTCAACAAAGTTGTTTTCAAAAAGCGTATTCTTTCTCCTGAGCTTTGGTCAAGCGAAAAGCCGAATCTTTACACGCTCCTTTTCAAAATCACCTGCGACGGTAAGGATACCTATAAAGCCATCAGAATCGGCTTTAAGCAGGTTGAAATTGTGGGCGAAAAAATTCTTGTCAACGGTCAGCCGCTTCTTATCAGAGGTACAAACCGTCATGACTATGATCCCGATTACGGCTGGGCAGTTCCCGATGAAAGATATATTCAGGATCTTGGCATCATGAAGCGCGCCAACATCAACGCAATTAGAACAAGCCATTATCCCAACGATCCGCGTTTTTATGATTTGTGCGATGAATACGGCTTCTGGGTTATGGACGAATGTGACCTTGAATCCCACGGAGTCAGACGCAAGAACATTCCCGGAAGCAATCCGATGTGGACAAAAGCAGTTGTTGACAGAATGGAAAGAATGGTGCTTCGCGACAGAAACCATGCCTGCGTTTTCATGTGGAGTCTCGGAAACGAAAGCGGTGACGGCGACAACTTTATGAGAATGAAAGAAGCCGCACTTGCTCTTGACAAAACAAGACAGTTCCATTATGAGGGCGAATTCGATTTCACAAAGACCGATGTAATCAGCCGTATGTATCCGCTTGAAGCTATGGTTGAAAAGCTCGGCAACAGAGAGCCGATAACCGTCAGCTTTTTTGAAAATGTTGCCAATGCCCTTGCCGCAGACAGCAAGCCTATCAAAGCTTCGGATTACACAAAGCCCATTGTTTTCTGCGAATATGCTCACGCAATGGAAAACAGCCTCGGCAACTTCCAGGAATATATGGATGCCTTTGAAAAATATGATAACCTCTGCGGCGGCTTTATCTGGGATTTTGTCGATCAGGCAATCCATAAAAAAGACGAAAACGGCGAAGACCTCTGGCTTTACGGAAGCGACTACAACGAAAAGGAAAACTGGTTCGTTCCGCCTTATAACATTTGCGCAATCGTCGGCAGCAATACCTATTACAACGCAAACGGAATTATTGCCGCAGACAGAAAAGTTCACCCGAGCATCTATGAAGTCAAAAAAGTTTATGCCGAAATGAAGGTTGAAGCAAGAGACGCTTCAAAGGGTGAATTCACCGTTAAGAACAAACAGCTTTTCTCCGATCTTTCGGCCTTTGAGCTCGTTTATAAAATTCTTGAAGACGGAATTGAAATTGCAGGCGGCAATGTGCCTGCCGAAGATTATGAAAACACCGCACCGCTTTCAAGTGCAGACTTTACGGTTGATTATAACTTTGAAAAAGTTCCTGCCGGCGAAGTTTCCGTCATTTTCTCTTTCCTGAGAAAAGAGGACTGCCGCTTTGCTGAAAAAGGCTTTGAACAGGCATGGGATCAGTATATTATTAAGCCGGCAGACAAAAAAGAACCTGCTTTTGAAGAGGGCAGTGTGGAAATCAAGGGTACGGAAAAGAAATTCACCGTTTACGGCGATAATTTTGAATATACCTTTGTTGACGGACAGCTTTTCTCGATGAAAAAAGACGGCGAAGAATATCTGCAAGATGCCTTTAAGCCGAATTTCTATCGTGCACTGACAGATAACGACATTGATTTTCTCAATTATGTTCCGCCGCTTATCCCCGTTCATCCGCTTTATCTGTGGAAGCTTTCAACCGACAAGGCAAAGAGCAAGGCCACCCTTGTTCACAAATACAGCCACAGCGCCTATGTTGAAACAAAAATTTCTTCTCTCGGCTTAAAAGAGGCTAAGCTTACCTATACCGTTCATGCAGACGGAAAGATTGATGTTGCCTTTGAATGTGTACCGACCATGGATATGCTCCGATTCGGACTGAAATTTGTTATGCCGAAGAAGTTTGACAGCGTAAAATGGTATGGTAGAGGACCGCACGAAACCTATTGTGACAGAAAGACCGGCGGCAAAATTGCCATTCATGAACGCAGTGTTGCCGACCTTGAGCATCACTATATGCGCCCACAGGAAAACGGTCAGAGAACCGATGTCAGAAGCATTGAAATTTCAAGCGGCGACGGCAAGAGCCTCAAATTCACCATGACAGGCGAGAAACCGTTCTGCTTTGAATGCTGGCATTATTCCATTGATGACCTTGACAAGGCGCAGCATATCAATGAACTGAAACACAAAGACATGACAACGGTTTGCATCGACCTGATGCAAAGAGGCGTCGGCGGTGACGCACCGGGCAATGCCTGCCTGAGAGAACCGTATATCATGCACAAGGGCACAACATTTGCTTACAGCTTTGAAATCGAAGCAAAATAAAAGAATCAGAACAATAAAAAAGAGCCGAACTCAGAATCGGCTCTTTTTTTGCTGTTTAAAATGTTACCGCAGATTTGCCCTGCTGTCTTAAACTTCCAACAATTCTTTCCGGCGCGGACTGACAAGTAAAGAATGTTGAAAATCCAAAGCGCGCAAGGAAAATTTACATAGCAAGAAGAAGTGCAACAAAGCCTGCAACGGCAAGAACAAATGTTATGCAGTATTTTTCGGCATAGGCGCCGACATAAGTGAATAAGAAGCCGGGCGCATAGACGATTTTCTGAAGAATCGTACCGTTCTTGTATACCTGATATTTCATGTTAAGCGCATCTTCAACAAGAGGATAGCTGTTAACATAAAGAGAAAATGCAAACCAATAAGCAAGAACATTCGGGATAACATTCAGCGCACCGCTGATGTTGAAGAAGAACAGCCCGCATATGGACGGAATTGTCAGAATCAAAGCGAGCACACCGTTCATAAAAGCCGGAACAAAGCAAAGTGCAAAGGCTTTTCTTGAAGTCGGTGCAAGTTCATGCTCAACGTGGCTGCTGACTTCATCGTTTCTAATAAGGCGGTTATCTTCAACGGGAATACCGCAGATTTTGCAAACAAGATGTTCCCAGAACCCTCTTACCATTGCACCGGGTAAGGTCAGATATTTCGTTATGATATAAAGCACTGTCATGCGATTTCGCCTCCCTTATCCGTAAGAACTTCGGTCATGGTCAGTTTGCCTTTTTCATATTTCTGAATCAGTGAGCTGATTTCCATTCCGTTATCTTCAAACATGGTCTTAATCTGATTGTAGGTATCTTCTTCTCCTGCCGCAAGAGCGCACAAGGCATAAAGATTATAGTCGGCCACACCGGCGCTTCCGCCATAGCTTTGAAGATTTTGAAGATAAAGTTCAAAATTGGTGTATGCCTCATCATATTTTTCCTGAAGAAGATAGGCAACCGTGTAGGTTTTGTAATAATACGGGAAGGTGTTTGCCGAACTGTTTTTTGCGGCTTCCTGAGCAATTTCAAGCATTTTGTCTGCGTCGGGTTTGTCACAGAAGCGGAACGCGTTTGCATAATAGGTATAGGTGTAGGTATCCTGCTTGTTGATTTCCATCAGTTTATCAAAATAAACTTTGGCATTTTCCGTGTCACCCATGTTGCTGTATACGCTTAAAATGTCTGTGTAATAAAGAAGCGGAAGCTGACCGGCATCGGTTTCTTCAACCTTTTTGAGTTGTTCAAGCTGTTTTTCATAGCTGTCGCCGTTGCTTGACATGATGATATATTTTGCATATTCAAGATAGGCCAGCGTGAATTTTCCGCAGTTTTCATCTTTTTTGTTTTCTTCAATCAGCTTGTCAGCCTTTTCAAGTGATTCTTCATAATCGAAATCCACACCGCTGAGCACATCTTCAAAATTGTCTGTGACAATCGTCTGTGCCGCCTGCATCTGTTCATAAAGATCGTTATAAGAGCTGAACTCCTTATTCCACGGAAGCTTCAGGCGGGACGCCGGGAAATAGCTGTCAACGGTTTGCTGAGCGTAGCTGTAATAGCTCAAAGAAGCATAGATTCTTGAAAGATTTTTAACAGCATTGACCGATATACCATCGGAAGTATCTGCCGACTGCAAATAAGCCTGATACTGGCTTGCAGCGTCAACGTATTTGCCCTCTGTGTAGCTGATATTCGCGTCAAGCAGATCGTTCCACGAAGAAACGTTTACAACGGCTCTGCTCAATGAGAATCCCGCAATAAAAATCATAACAATAAGGGCAATAATCCCCAAGGAATTGATCGGATTGGCTTTCATAAGCTCGCGGCAGTCACTGCAGTAAGGATAATCATCGCCGAAAGAAGTGTCGCGGATTTTTTCTCCGCAGCATTGGCAAAGATCTTTCGGATCGGGCTGCTTTTGTTCGGGTTCATCGGCTTCTTCTTCAATTTCGTCCAGTTCCTGAATGAGCATGTCGGAATTGTCGCTGTTTTTGGCATTGTCAAGTTCTTTCTGGAACATGTCACGGATCTGTTCGAGTTCTGTGTTGAGCGCATCTTCCTCGCTCGTTTGCTCTTCAGGAGCAGACGCAGCTTCACTTTCAGGCTGAGTTTGCGTTTGTTCGCTGTCTTCCGGCGTATCAGCAAAACTCAATTTTTCATTATCGGTTTCGCCGGCGCTTTCTTCGGGAGTTAAATCTCCCTTTTTCAGTTCGTCCAAGAAAATTCCTCCTGTTAATTAAAATAAATAAACAAAACAATTTTATCACTGATTTATTCAAAAAGCAACAAAATACAAGATGTTTATTATCTGCACGGCTCACTGCCGGCAACTTATCTTTGACAGTATAAATGTTAAAACTCAAATTAAGTTAAAAGAGCTGTTTTTTATACGCTGAGTCCTCCGTCAACGCAGATAACCTGTCCGGTGATAAAAGAAGCTTCTTCTCCGGCAAGAAAAAGGGCAAGACCCGCAACATCGTCGGGTGTGCCGATTCGCTCAACCGGGGTTTGCTCAACAATGTCCTTTATATCCTGCAAAGAAAGGTGTGCGTTCATTTTTGTGTCAATCAAGCCGGGCGCTATGCAGTTGACCGTTATACCGCTCGGCCCGACTTCTTTGCACAAGGCTTTTGTAAAACCGATCAGAGCCGCTTTGGAAGCGCTGTAATGCACTTCGCACGAGCCTCCCGAAACGCCCCACATGGAAGAAATATTGATGATTCTGCCGCATTTCATTCTTATCATCTGCGGCAGAATATATTTTGTTATGCTCATTGCCGACTGCATGTTGACTGAAACAATCTCCTGCGCCTTTTCATCGGAAACAAGCTGGAAAACCTCGCTGTAAGCAATGCCTGCATTGTTAATAAGGGCATAGACGTTTCCGAACCGCGAAACATTTTCGCAAAGGAGCTTCACTTGTTCGGGCTTTGAAAAATCCGCACCGAAGGCCTTTGCACGAACAGAATACGCTTCTTCAAGCTGACGGCAGAGTTTTTCTGCCGCCTCTTCATTTTTAAAATAGTGAGCGGCAATGTCATAGCCGTTTTCAGCAAAACGGCGGCAAATTGCACTGCCGATTTCACCGGACGCTCCGGTGATAAATGCAAGTTTAGACATAAAAAATCTCTCCGCTGCGCTGCTGCGCCGAAAATTACGATAAATATATGTTATCAGATATGGAACTTTTTTTCAACAACAAGTGATGAAAAGACTTTTCCATAATTTAATGTTGATGTTTTAATAAAAAGTTTTTTCCTGCCAAATATAATATTGTTTAAACTGAAAACTCCCTTTTTTTACCGAATCGGGACAAATAAGCAAAAAACGGAAGAATTTTTTAAAAATTCTGTATCTTCATGATGAGATTTTAATGTTTTTTGTATTTACATCATCACTTTTTAGTGGTAAAATATATACTGTTGATTTATGGGCTTAAGTTAAGCTCCTATGCCATAAGTCAGTTTATTTGCCTTAACTTAAAATATAAGGAGGATTAGTCCAATGGCAAGAAAAACCAAAACAATGGATGGTAACAATGCTGCCGCTCACGTTTCCTATGCTTTCACAGAAGTTGCGGCAATTTATCCCATCACCCCGTCTTCGGTTATGGCTGAAGTTACGGATGTTATGTCTGCAAAAAATGTGAAAAACCTTTTCGGCCAGAATGTAAAGGTTGCAGAAATGCAGTCTGAAGCAGGTGCCGCAGGTACCGTTCACGGCTCACTTTCCGCAGGCGCTCTGACAACAACCTACACCGCATCTCAGGGTCTTCTTCTCATGATTCCGAATATGTATAAAATCGCAGGCGAACTGCTCCCGAACGTTATTCATGTTTCGGCCCGCTGCGTTTCAAGCCACGCTCTGAACATTTTCGGCGATCATTCAGACATTTATGCCTGCCGCCAGACAGGTTATGCAATGCTTTGCTCAAGCAATGTTCAGGAAGTTATGGACCTCGGCGCAGTTGCTCACCTTGCAACCATCAAAGGCCGCGTTCCGTTCCTTCATTTCTTTGACGGTTTCCGTACCTCTCACGAAATTCAGAAGATTGAAGTCTGGGATTATGAAGATCTCGCTGAAATGCTCGATTGGGACGCTGTTGACGCTTTCCGCCGCCGCTCGCTCAATCCTGAGCACCCGGTTCTCAGAGGTTCGGCTCAGAACCCCGACATCTTCTTCCAGGCAAGAGAAGCCTGCAACAAATATTATGACGATATTGTCGGCATTACCGAAGATTATATGGATCAGGTCAATGCAAAAATCGGCACCAACTATAAGCTCTTTAACTATTACGGCGCACCCGATGCCGAAAAGGTTATTGTGGCAATGGGCTCCATTTGTGACACCATTGAAGAAACCATTGATTACCTTGCCGCAAAAGGTGAAAAGGTCGGCCTTGTTAAAGTTCGTCTTTACAGACCGTTCTCTGCAAAGCACCTTATCGACGCAATCCCCGACACGGTTAAATCCATTTCCGTCATCGACAGAACAAAAGAGCCCGGCTCACTCGGCGAACCGCTTTATCTTGATGTTGTTGCCGCTCTTCACGATTCCAAATTTGCTTCTGTTCCCGTATACGGCGGACGTTACGGTCTCGGTTCAAAGGACACCAACCCCTCTCATATTATTTCTGTTTTCCGCAACATGGACGAAGCCCAGCCTAAGAAGAGATTCACAATTGCAATCGAAGACGATGTAACCGGTCTTTCTCTTCCCGTTACCGAAACACCGAACACAACACCCGAGGGCACAACCTGCTGCAAATTCTGGGGTCTCGGCTCGGACGGTACGGTCGGCGCAAACAAAAACTCCATCAAAATCATCGGTGACCATACCGATATGTACGCACAGGGCTATTTCTCCTATGACTCCAAAAAGTCGGGCGGTATCACAGTTTCGCACCTGCGTTTCGGCAAAACACCGATCAAATCAACCTATCTTATCAACAAGGCAAACTTTGTTGCCTGCCATAACCCCTCTTATGTAAATAAATATCCGATGGTTCAGGATCTTGTTCCCGGCGGAACATTCCTGCTCAACTGCTCATGGGATATTGACGGACTGAATGAAAATCTTCCCGGCTCCATGAAGAAGTATATCGCAGAAAACAACATTCAGCTTTATACCATCGACGCTACGCACATTGCTCTTGAACTCGGTCTCGGCGGAAGAGTTAACACCATTCTTCAGTCTGCTTTCTTCGGTCTTTCCAACATCATTCCTGCTGACAAGGCAGTTGAACTGATGAAAGAAGCCGCAACAAAGTCATACAGCAAAAAGGGTATGGATATTGTTGAACTGAATCACAAGGCAATTGAAAAAGGTATTGCAAGCGTTGTTAAGGTTGACGTTCCCGAAGCATGGAAGAACGCCGAAGAAGAAGTTAAGGTTGTTGAAGTGAAGACAGACAGACCCGAAATGAAGAAGTTTGTTGAAAATATTCTTGAACCGACTTCCGCTCAGCTTGGCGACACGCTTCCCGTTTCAACCTTTGTTGACGGCGCTGACGGAACCTTCCCGCAGGGCTCTGCTGCCTTTGAAAAACGCGGCATCGCCGTTAAAACTCCCTGCTGGATTCCCGAAAACTGCATTCAGTGCGGCTTCTGCTCTTATGTTTGCCCGCACGCAGTAATCCGTCCGTATGCACTGACTGCCGACGAGGCTGCAGCTGCTCCGCAGGGTACCAAAACCGCTGATATGACCGGTATGCCGGGATATAAATTTGCAATGGGCATTTCCGTTATGGACTGCACAGGCTGCGGTTCATGCGCAAACGTCTGCCCGGGCAAGAAGGGCGCAAAGGCTCTTGAAATGAAAGAGCTTGCAACGCAGAAAGAACAGCAGAAGACCTTCGATTATCTTTATTCACTTGATGAGAAGCCCGAAGTGCTTGAAAAATTCAAACCCTCAACCGTTAAGGGCAGTCAGTTCAGAGTTCCTCTTCTTGAGTTCTCGGGCGCCTGCGCAGGCTGCGGTGAAACACCGTATGCAAAGCTTGCAACTCAGCTGTTCGGCGACAGAATGTATATCGCAAACGCAACAGGCTGTTCCTCCATCTGGGGCGGCAGCGCACCGAGCACACCGTACACCATCAACAAAAAAGGTCACGGTCCTGCATGGTCAAACTCCCTGTTTGAAGACAACGCAGAATTCGGCTACGGTATGCTTCTTGCTCAGCAGGCAATCAGAACAAGACTTGGCGAAAAAGTTGAGCTTCTTGCTGAAAAATGTCCGGTTGAAGAGATAAAGACAGCTGCAAAAGCATGGCTTGACACAAAAGAAAGCAGTTCAGACAACGCTGAACCCTCACAGGCTCTCATTGCCGCTCTCAAAGCAAACGATACACCGTGCGAACAGTGCAGTGCCGCAAAAGAAGAGATTCTTGCAGACGCCGATTATCTTGCAAAGAAATCACAGTGGATCTTCGGCGGCGACGGTTGGGCATACGACATCGGCTTCGGCGGACTTGACCATGTTATCGCTTCGCATCAGAATGTTAACATTCTTGTTTTTGACACCGAAGTTTATTCAAACACCGGCGGACAGGCTTCAAAATCAACACCGACAGGCGCTGTTGCTCAGTTTGCCGCAGCCGGTAAGGAAGTCAAGAAAAAAGATCTTGCTCAGATTGCAATGAGCTATGGTTATGTCTATGTTGCTCAGGTTGCAATGGGTGCTGACTATAATCAGTGTCTCAAGGCATTCAGAGAAGCAGAAAGCTATGACGGACCGTCAATCATCATCGCTTATGCTCCCTGTATCAACCACGGAATCAAGGGCGGCATGGGAATCAGCATGACCGAAGAAAAGAAAGCCGTTGCCGCAGGTTACTGGCACAACTTCCGCTTTGACCCGAGACTTGAAAAAGAAGGCAAGAATCCGTTCACTCTCGACAGCAAAGAGCCGACAGAAGAATACCTTGCATTCATCAAGGGCGAAGCACGTTATGCAAGACTTATGCGTGAATTCCCTGACAGAGCAGAAAGACTCTTTGATGCAAGCGCCGCCATGGCTGGCGAAAAATATGAGCATCTTAAGAAGCTTCAGAAGCTCTATGCACCGGAAGAAGAATAATTGCTCTTATAAATCAGACCGGGAGACCTCAAACGGGTTTCCCGGTTATTTTTATATATTTTCTTGACTATGTTGTATAAAATAGATATAATATTATTAGAATATTACTATCAAAGCAAAGAAGGTGTCATTATGAATATTCGTCCGTCCGCGTCCATTCGCCAAAACTATAATGAAATTGCAGATATATGCAGAAAAACACAGGAACCGGTTTTCCTCACGAAGAACGGAGAGGGAGATTTAGTTGTTATGGATATTGAAGCCTATAATAAAAGGGAAAAAATGCTCAGACTCCGTGAAGAACTTTTAGCGGTTGAAGAAGAAAGGCTTCATGGAGGCAGAGGATTTTCCGTTGATGAAGTTTCTGAAATGATGAAAAACGCCATTAAGGAGGCTCAAAAAAACAATGGCTGAGCAATATAAAGTTATTGTTTCACAAAGAGCAGCGCAAATGCTTGTTTCTCATTCGGCTTTTTTAGCTCAGACAAGCGAAAAAGCGGCGCAGAGGCTTGTTGAATCTTTTGAACTGACAGCAAAATCTCTGGAAACAATGCCTAACAGATGTCCTTGGCTTACCGGTGAATTTATTCCGCGCAACACATATCGTTTTATCCTGTTTGAAAAACGTTATATGATATTATTTCAAGTGAAAGATGAAACAGTATATGCCGATTATGTTATTGACTGCCGTCAGGATTATCATTGGCTGATAAGATAAAGTATGATTTAACGTTAAATCGGAAAGGAAGAATAAACAATGGCTTTGGTTAACTGCCCTTATTGCGACAGAGAAAATGTTTCCGATGATGCTCTTTTCTGTCCGCAATGCAAGAAAAATGTCTATGAATATTTTTATCAGATAAGGAACAAAGAAAGGCAGGAAAATTACGGAATTAAGCTTGAAAAGGAATGTAATGAAAATGCCGAAAAAAAGATAAAGAGGGAAACATCACGAATCAACAGTCAAATAAAGCAAGCAATTCATGTTATTATCGGATTCAGCATATGTACATTGGTTCTTTTGGTTTTTATGGTTATGTCAGCTAATACATCTGAGGGGAATTTAGATTTCGGAGATCTTTCCTTTATTATTGCAATCTGCTTCTGCTTTTATTGTATTTACAGAAAAGCTGTAGAAATCAGCGAACTCAAAGACCAATTAAACGAAGTTCGTATAAATGTGACCGAATATTTCGAAAAGGAAAGAAGGTAAAGAGAAAAAGAGCTTGATGAATCTCATCTGCCGTATGAACACCGCAACATTAAATTCTTTTGTGATAGTTGCGAATATGGCATTAAAGATAATTCCAAAAGAAAATGTCCTGAGTGCAGCAAATCAGTAGTCGATGAATATTACAGGTATCTTCTTGGCACTGATAGGCCACAATGGTGTCCTAAATGCGGCTCAAATTGCATCGGCAGTGATGTTATTAAGAGTCAAAATAAAGTTCACATAAGACTTATTTGTCGCGATTGCGGTTATAAATGGTGATAAAATTCAACACGGGACTTTCACTTGAAAGCCCCGTGTAATTTTATTGACTTTTTTCATGCACCGATTGATTTGATAAGCTTCACAAGAAGCATGATAAACTCACGGATCGCACCAATGAATCTTTGCATCAAATCGGTTGTAACCCTTGTCTGCGTGTTTGCCGAAACGGTTTCGTCTTCTGCATTAAACTTCAAAAACTGCGGATATTCCTCAAGACTGCTAACCGTGATTTCCTCATCTTCCGAATAAAGAATTGCCGCAAACAGCTTTCCGAGGGAATCATGACCCGAAGAATGTTTCAGATCTCTGACAAACCATGTTTTATCCGGGAAAAGGCAGGTTGAAGCGTCAACCGATTTTTCCGGTGAAATATATTTGGGATCTGCATTTTCAAGATATTCACTGTCGAGTGTTTTTCCGTAAGGCGCAACGGTTGCACCGAAGGAGGTGCTCTTTGTGTCAACAACGCCGTCCCCCACAACATCCCACGAAGGTGTTATGGGAACCGCCGAATAGCCATAGCCGGAAATGACACCCATGGGACGCGTTGCTTCAATTTCTTTGAGTGTT
>JBJFHW010000060.1:0-5267 GCA_051893965.1 Acutalibacteraceae bacterium | reverse complement strand
TTCGTTACTGCTTAACCAATCTTTGTCAGTCTTTTTGTTTTTGATTCCGATTGTGACGATCTTATCGAAAAGTGAATTTGAAAGCTGTGTTTCTGCGCCAAGCTTTTTGCAGAAGAATCGAAGCGGCTCTTCAAGCACAACTGCACTTGAGGGAAGTTCACCCGTTCCGCACAGAATCAGCGCAGAAAGCTCATTCGGAAAAGAGGAAGCATACACCCTTGCGCAAAGCGAACCCATGCTGTGACCGAAAAGAACGAGAGGCAGCTCGGGAAATCTTTTCTTCATAATAATTGACAATATGTGCATATCGTCCACGAGTCTTAAATCTCCGTCTTCTTCGGCAAAAAATCCGAGCTCTTCAATGCTGTTTGCAGATTGACCGTGTCCGAGATGATCGTTGCCGAAAACAACAAAACCGTTTGAAGCTAAAAATCTTGCAAAATCATCATATCTTTCAATATGCTCCGAAACACCGTGTGCAATTTGAAAAAGTGCTTTCGGTTTCATTTCGTCATCCTGCCAAATGCAGCAGTGAATGTTGTTTATACCTGTTGAGGAAACATAAAAGGCTTCCTTTTTAATGATTGCCATTGTTAAAACCTCCTTGATTTTTGCTTTCAGATAATGGAATAAATCAGTAAATTTATTATATTATAGTTTTTTTTAATAATCAAGGATAATAAGTTAAATTTTAGGTTGGCATATTAAAATCTGATAGAAATAACAGAGCACTCAAGTTATGAGGTGTATTTATTGTTTGGTTATGTAAAAATATATAAACCTGAACTGAAAGTTAAAGAATATGAAACATATCGGGGCCTTTATTGTTCGCTGTGTAAAACGCTTGGCAGGCAATACGGTATTCTGAGCCGTCTTATGCTCAGTTATGATGTCACTTTTCTTGTTCTGGTTCTTCTTGCTGTAAAAAGCACACAGCCCGATTTCAAAAAGGGCAGGTGTCCGTTTAATCTTTCAAAGCGATGTAACTATTGCACAAACGGGCAGGATGTTTTTGATTATGCGGCGGCAGTTACGATAATAATGTTTTATTATAAGATTCAGGATAATATAGCCGACAGCGGATTCTTTAAAAAAATTCTTATGTATCTGATTTTGCCGTATGCATCGCGGAAACGGAAAAAAGCCTGCAAGCGTTATGCTAAGCTTGATGAAATTGTTTCTTGTGCGATGAAAGAGCAGGCCGTAACAGAAAAACAGAATGTCAATGATTTTGACAAGGCTGCTCATCACAGCGCGGACGCACTCGGAAAGATTTTTGATTACGGCAGTGAAACAGAATCTTCACTGTATAAATTCGGCTATTTTGTCGGCAGATGGATCTATCTGATTGATGCGGCCGATGACCTTGAAAAAGATTTAAAGAGCGGCGGATATAATGTTTTCGCCCAAAAATATGGGCTTTCAAAAGGGGATCAATTAACCGATGAAAACCATGAAGATATTCGTGCAACGCTTAATATGAGTCTTGCCGGTGCTGCAAAAGCTTATAATGACCTGGAAATTACAATTCTTTTTCCGATTGTTGAAAATATAATTTTTGATTCAATGACAAATACAATGAATAATGTTTTGAAAGGAAATTTCAAAAATGAGAGATCCATATGATGTGCTCGGTGTGCCCAGAGGAGCGAGTGAACAGCAAGTAAAAACAGCTTACAGAGCGCTTGCCAAAAAATATCATCCCGACAATTATACAGACAGTCCGCTTCAGGATGCTGCCAATGAAAAAATGCAGGAAATTAATGAAGCGTATGATGCAATCATTTCCGGCGCAGCAAACGGCGGTTTTAACGATTATGCAGGTAATCAAAATTACGGCAGTTCATCATCGGGATATGGTTACAGTGCGGATTACAGCCGGTACGGTTATGCCGGTTCCGTTAATGATTATACCTATGTTCGTAACCTGATTGATAAAAACAGACTGGATGATGCAGAAATTCTGCTTGAGCAAATGGATCCGTCAAGCAGAGACGCACAGTGGTATTTTCTCAAGGGTAGAATCAATTATAACCGCGGTTGGGTAGATAATGCCTATACTTATTTTTCAACCGCCTGCACAATGGACCCGAACAATCCGGAATACAGAAATATTTATGAAAACATCAGAAATGAGCGAAACGGCGGTTTCAAAACATCCCGTAAAAGCAGTAACTCAGATTGCACTTCACTTTGCTGCGGCGCCTTGTGTGCCGACAGTTGCTGTGAATGTATGGGCGGCGATCTGATACCTTGTTGCTGATAAGGTGGGATATGGATAAATGAGTAACGCTTCAAAAACGGCAATAGGTGCAATGGCAATTGCATTATCGGTCATTATACTCATGCCGACAGCCATTGAAATTTTTGTTTATGCTTTGCCCGCATTTGCGGGGCTGATAACAGCTTTTTGTGTGATAGAATTAAACAAAAAATGGGCTTTGGGAGTTTACGCTGCAACTTCAATTATCGGTCTGCTTGTTATAACCAATAAAGAAGCAATCATGATGTATGTTGCATTTTTCGGATATTACGCAATCGTCAAATCCATTCTTGAAAGCAAACTGCCGAAAGTTGCTGAATATATTTGTAAATTTTTAATATTCAATGTTTCTGTTGTTGCTGCAACTTTTATTCTGATAAAAGTTTTTGCAATTCCTTTTGATGAAATTATGGGCATTGAATCAGACAGCGTTTTTTGGAGAAAATTTGCAGTTCCGATTATGCTTCTTCTCGGTAATGTTGTGTTTATTTTATTTGACTTTTTGTTGACCCGTGTGATCACTCTTTATATTAATGTTTGGCAAAAGAAATTTCATAAAATGTTTAGATTTAAATAAGCAAAAGATGCGGCTGATGTTTCATAAAAACACCAGCCGTTTTAAATTACCCGGGTATATTATATTTTGCAATATCAAACCAGAATTCAACGCCGTTTTCTCGGTTTATAACACCGTATTTTTGTTTGTGCATATTCTGAGCCGAAGCGGCAATCGATAGTCCCAGACCGAAGTGTCCTTGTGTTCTTGAATGAGATTTATCCGCCCGGTAAAAGCTTTCCCAGATGTGTTCAAGATCTTCTTTAATGATGTTGTCGCCTGTATTGAAAACACTGACGGTATATACGCTGTCATGCTCCTTGCAGGTAACTTTAATTATTTTCTCGCCTTTGCAGTGATTGAGCGCATTTGTGATAAAATTGCCGAAAACATCGCAGAGCATATCCGTATCCGCATAGCCTGTATAGAGCGGATCAATATTCATTTCAAATGTGATGCCAAGCTCTGAAATTGAATGGCGAATGGGAGAAATATAATTTTCAAGAAAATCTTTAATTGAAAAGGACACAAAATTCGGTTTATATCCGCCGAAATCATAATGTGTCATTTCAAGAAGTCTTAAAACAAGATTGTTCATTTTTTGCGCTTCATCAATAATAATATCGCAGTATTCTTCCGGTGACTCATCAAAGGCGCCGAACTTAATGCCTTCGGCGTAGCCCTGAATGATTGAAATCGGAGTTTTCAGCTCATGTGAAGCATTGGCAATGAATTGCTTTCGCGTTTCTTCAAGAACATGTTCTTTTTCAATGTCTTTTTCAAGATGTTTATTTTTGTTTTTCAGATCCCGGAGAGTCAGATCAAGAGAAGCAGAAAGAATATTGATATTTTCGCTTAACTCGTTCAGTTCTCTGATTCTGAAATTCGGACACCTTTCATCAAAATCCATTTTTGCAATTTTTTTCGTAATGGAATTGATTTGCTCAAGCGGCAAAATGAAAGTTGAATTATAAAAAAGAGTCAGTGAAATCAAAAACAAAATAAGTATAACGCTTATGATTAACAGAATAATGCTGGCGGTTTTTGAATTGGCATCAATCACATCAACAGAATAGTATATTTCGATTGTATGATCGCTGTCGGACATTCCGTAAACAATATATTTTGCATCAGCGTAAAATTCCTGCCTTGTTTCAAAGTATTGCGTTTCGCTTATCTCTTTGTGAGATAAGATTTTCATAATTCGGGGCTTTAGCTCATTGTTCTGTGAAGAACTTGATTCATAAATCCAGTCGTTGCTGTTTGTTGTATAAATTAAAGAATCTTTCGGATGATATATTTCAATAAATATATTATATTTAGCTTCAAGGTTTGAAATATCCTTAAAAAAGCTGTCATCTTTAATGTCGAGCTGTTGAATTTCAGTTCCGGCTTTGATTAAATCTTTCTTTGTTGTATAGCCGAAAAAGCTGTCCATAAAAAAGAATTGGGCAACATTAAGCGCACAGACGAAGACAACGAAAATGATAATCGATATACCGTATCTGCTTCTCAGACTCATCAGATGACGGTAAATGGTTTTGTTCCTTTTCATTTGATGTCCTCAATTTTATAGCCGATGCCGTAAATTGTTTTCAGATGTTTGTTGCCCCAATCACCAAGCTTTGTGCGAAGTCTTGCCACATGAGAATCAACCGTTCTGATGTCGCCAATATAATCATAACCCCAGACTGCGTCCAAAAGCTGTTCGCGGCTGTATGCAATACCGGGGTTATCAAGCAGCGTCTTCAAAATATTATATTCTTTAAGTGTCAGTTCAACAACATGATCTCCGAGCTTTACTTCGTGTGCGGTATGATTGAAAATAAGAGAATCTTTATCCTGTTCTTCGGAAGAGTAATTTCCCTGGGATCTTCTCAGAAGCGATTCAACACGTTTAACAAGAATTACGGGACTGAAAGGTTTTGTAACATAATCGTCAGCTCCGGATTCATAGCCCATCAACTCGTCAAATTCTTCGCTTCTTGCCGTCAGCATGATGATAGGTACATGAGAAAATTCTCGAATTTTTCGGCAGACCTCCCATCCGTTAAGACCGGGCATCATGATATCAAGAATCAAAAGCGAAATGTCTGCTTTGTTTTTTACATAAATGTCATATGCTTCATCACCGTCACCGGTTTCAATGGTTTCATAACCTGATTTTTTCAAAAAATCGCAAACCAGTCTGCGAATTTTTTCTTCATCGTCCGCAACAAGTATTTTTTTCATAAAATTTGCCGGGTAAAGCTTTAACCGCTTATGCCCATTCCTCCTGTATATTTATTTGGTTACTGTATTTTACTTTTTCAGCTTTTAAAAAACTTTAATAAAATTATACAGGATCATTCTGTAAATTTCAATATTACCTCATGAATTTTAAAATAAGACAGTGTAGGTTTACAATAGATGTGTTACAAAAGTTCAAAAAATAAAGACGAAAGGAAA